>JAGQKQ010000056.1 GCA_020430005.1 Candidatus Omnitrophota bacterium | reverse complement strand
CTGATGGAATATCCAGACCTTCTGTAATATCTGAATCTTCCGCCTTTTGTTTTGAGAATAATGAAGACTTCTTCCTTAAAATCTTAATTAAAATTGCAGACGTTGCATTGATAGTTGCCGCTCCTGGTAAATATCTATCAGAAATTGTTACATCATAACGCTCTCCGACCTTGTCCAGGAATGCGCGAATAGCTTCCAGATTCATTCTCATGTTGATGACAAAATGCTCGTCATCTTTAAGCAGATCCGGATGTGTCCCTAAGATTTGAGCCAATAATTTTCGCAATTCTTCTTTAAGCACATTCTTTTCTTTCACATACCGTATATGATCTCTTAGACGAATTACTAGAATGGCCCCTATTACATAGGAAATAATGGTAAAAAACACTTCTTGAAGACCGGACATTGCAAGAATATTATTAGAAAATACCGGTGGGGCGTTGGGCTGCTGCGCGGCAAAAGCAACATTGGTAAAAGCTGATAAAAACCATCCCGCAAAAAGCAAAATCACTAATTTATTTTTTTCAATCTTGCTTTCTAAGTCTCGTGTTATCCTTGCAAACAGCTTAATTTCTTTAGATCTTAGCAAATTTAAAACAAGCAGTACGTTAATGAGTGAAAAAACAATCAGTAGGAGCTTGAGATATTTCTTTTCCAAGTATTCATAAAAATAGAATTCCATTACGGTATCCGAAACCCCATTGGTATCTAATTTTGGAAGCTCACTAAAATACCGTTCATACACATGCGTGGTCGCCACACGAATGGCCTCATCATCAAAGGTATTTAAGACTTGATCATGTTCTTGTGGCAGATACCCAAACTCCTGGTAAATAAGCCCCAAAACAACATCACTGACATAATCATGCTGTCGCGATCCTTTACGATTTTTAACTTCGTCCAAAGCACTATGCATGTACCGTATATCTTCCAATGTCATTTTGATATCCGGCGCGTAAATAGCCTGTCCCAGATAGGCCTGAACCTCTCCCATAACCCAATATTGCAGCTTTAATGGAACACGATATTGATTAAGCAATATTCTAAGTTGTCCGCGAACATCCTCTCTTTCCAAAACAGCCCGCATTGATGGCGCATGAAACATTTCATGATAAAGTGTTTCATTCAGCAATTCTCTGTGTACTGTATCGGCCCCTCGTTCAGAGATCATTGTTCTCAACCGATGTTCCCTGAAGGAGACCTGATGTCCGGATCTATGCGCCTTTCTGACCTTGCCGCGCGTCTCAGCATACAAGTTTCTTAAATGCATAATGATATTGTCATCGAAAAATACAGCCAGCACATGATCCATAATTCCGTCGTCAATATGATCAATGTATGTCACATGAACTTGATCCTTGTTGATAGTGTAAATCTGATCATAAGTAACGGCGTTATTATTGATAATCGTTAAATAGGATAGTTTTCGATATAAATCATCCATGTCGAGCACCTGACCCGGTACAAATCTTATATCCGCGTATTCCTTATATAAGGCAGTAAATTGTTCTTCCGTAACCCTGGCATTGAACTTAACTGCCACGTCCTGGATAATTGATGAAATGATATCTCCTAAAGAAACACGAACGAGCAATTTTTGTTGTCCATCCATCGTAAAGGTCAGTAAATATTTCACAAAATCCCGGCTGTCATCAAAGGCACCTATTTTTATAAACAGGTTTGGGTCATATACAACTGCCAGAACCTTGGATTTCACTAGCGTCGGAATACTCCGCGAAGCCTTGATCTCATTAACAAAATCATTGATTTTTTTCATGGCTGTCTTTTCCTTGAAACCAAAACTTCCTGAATAAAAAGACAAGATTTTATTTGTAATATTAATCTCTAAACGCTCGCCGCCTTTTTGCATTAGAAAGACAAGATCACCACGATTATTCTCCCGGAAGTGCATTTCTTCAGATCCAATAAAATCACCGCTTGGCCACTCTAATAAAGCACGTTCTAACCCCAGACATTCCTCTTTAGAACTTTGTTTAAGGTCTTGTTTGGAGTTTTCAATTTCATCGGCATATGCTGGTGTACCGAAGAAAAAATCTATGACAGAAGATACTTTAAAACCTCTATAGATTTCTAAAGACGAACTTTTCTTAAAGTAATTCATAAGGTAATATTTTATTACCTCCTGAGGAATTTCAGGTGTTGTGATTTTCGGCAACTCGCCAAAATATCGTTCATATAAACGTTTAGCCGCCAGGCGAATTTCTTCTTCCAAAAAATTGTTTATAAACTCATCGATCTTTAATTTGTCCAGGTCCCCAGAATAGTCCAACTCTTTAAGAAGAAGCTTCTTTATAATTTCCCCGGCATAATCTTCTGGCTTAAGATTCACTTCCTGCCCAAGACGATCTAACGCCTGCCGGCTAAGGAAAGCAGCTTCCTTGAACGCTCGCTCCGCATTTCTTCCATAGACAATCTGTCCGATATATTTTTGCATAACCACCATGGTTTCATATTGATAGGCTAACGGAACCTGATATTCTGTCAGCAGGCTATTAAGGTCGCCACGAACAACCTCATCATTAAGAACGGATTTAACCGCTGCGTGTTCAAATAACTCGCGCGTGATAATGTCTTCAATGTGTTCCCTAAGATTAACCTTCTTCCCTTCAGAAGATTCCATCACAGCCCGTTCTAGATCAATGAGCACATTCCCGCCAAGAACAACAACGCCTTTACCTTTCATTGAATTGCCAGGTGTTTTTCCCAAATACTGAATCATAGCCGGTCTTTTTCCGATAAAAAATGTCTGTGTGGCAATAACATTGTTATGATAGATGACATGAAAATACGTTAATTCATCAATGATCGGCTGGATACTAATGACCGTTTCCGTATTCGGGATTGAACTAGCGTATTTTGTAACAACTCTCTCCATTTGTGCCGGCGTTACCTTCAGATGAAGTTTCTGAACGATACTGGAAATGAGCTGGGGAATATTCTCTCCCTCCTGAATTTTGACAAAAAATTTATTCTCTCCATCAACCGTCATTGTTTTAACATACTTAACTTGTCCGGTTTGATCACCCGCCCCGTACTTTAAATAAATAATTGGCTCTCTTTCCAGCCCGATAAAATCTTCCTTAACAAAAGCAGGCACCTGCGGATTGGATAAAATATCACTAATAAACAATCGCCTTCTTTTTTCCGCCAAGCGTCCTTCTTCCCCAAAGTCTTTAGAATAGAATGCAACGATCTTGTTTTCAAAGTCCACATTCAATCTTTGACCGTTTTTCTGGGCAAGAAACATTTTTCCGTAACTAACAGGGGCGATATTCTCGTTTAACCCCCCCGCCGGCCAGCCGAACTGCAGTACATTATCTATACTTTCATAAGTTTTTACTTCCTTCTGATTTTGCGCATCTTCCACTTGTTTATTTTCCGAAGCCCTAGCCTTATAAAATTCCATAACAGACTCAGGAATATTCAAAGAACCTATATCCGTAATTGCTCCAAAATAGTATTCATAAATTTTGCGTGCGGCCATGCGGATATCCTGATCTGGAATTGACAAAAGAAATACTACTTTTCCTCTACTAGAAAACATGTCGAGATTAGAAAAGTGATAATACACAGCGCTTATGGTAATTTCACTTGCGTAATCGTATTCAGTTAACATTTCAAAATCTGTAAAATTATGAAAATTTCTTTTGTTAAGAAAAGATATACTTTCCAGCTCAACCCTGGCATCAATTCCATAAATAATTCTCACCAAGTTCTTTTGTAGCTGCCGAGCCGTTGGGTACCATTGACATAGCGGAACATTATGTTTGGTCAATAGCTTGTGAGAATTTTCTTTGTCGAAATCAGTTTCATTTTGCGCGATCTGTAGAATCCGTTCATATAGGCCTTCCCTTATAAGACTGTTGACAACAAATTCTTTTCCATATTTCTTTAGAACATCCTTGAAAATTTTTCCGGAAGACGGTAATCGCGATAAAGGATTTTTGATAATTTCTTCAATGTAGCCAGCAAAATCACCAACATTAACATAAACATTGTTGGAAAAGTAAACAACCTTTGCCGATAGTTCTGCAAATTCTTCCGGCATTTGAGAAAGATAATAGATATTAACTTTAAGATCGTTAACGTGAAGCTCTTCTTTATCAATAACATCCTTTAGAACAATTTTATTAAGCTCCTGATAATCAGATAACGCCTGAAAAATAGAAAAAAGATCAACAACAGTATCGGGACTAATGACAATATTTGAATACCGATTAAGAAGCTCTGAAATTTGATCCCCTCTAACACCTCTAAAAATCTTTTCAACAAGCCCATAAATAATCAGCTCCAATGTCTCTCCCTCATCAACTCGCACATAAAATTGCTCACGCCCTTCAACCGTCTCTGTTAGTAAATATTTTACATACCCCTCTTCATCAGTGATCGCCGATTTATAATAGGTATCCTGTCCCATCAGCAAATCATCCAGAAAAAAGGCATCCTTTTCTGATATTCTGTAATGTCTTTTAATAAAAGAAATCAGCGTTGCTTTCCTCCTGGCTGATTCGTAAAAACTATCTGCAGTGTAAGTCAGGATCTTTCTTGTAACATTAATTTCTATACGAACATTCCATTTCTGAGCACTAAAAATGAAGTCTCCATAAGCGTCGTAGTAAGTTTTTAATTCTTCCCCTTGTGTTATCTTACGGTCCGGTAATGCGCTCAACTGTTTTGATAATATCTCGATCTCTTGTAAACTATTTTTATCTATTCTATTGTTTTGTAACGACTGTTTAAATATGGATATATCTCTTTTTTCAAAGGCCTCGGCTGTGCCGACAAACTCAAATAACTTCAAGAACTGCCCTTTAAAGGAAAGTTTATCATCGTCCTGATAATCCTCTTGATGATATTTTCTTGGATTATCATTCCACAATTTATCCTTATAAAGGTAGTAAACTTTGCGTGGGTCACGGAGGAACGGGCTTTGTGTACCGTCGCCCTGGCCAAAAATTCCAAACCACTCTTCTCCAGGGGGAACTCCGGTCTGGTCATCCCGTCCATTGTGTTTGTATTCCTTTTTGGCTTTCCACCATTCATCTAAATACTCAAAAGCGACACCACCAATAGCATTTCCCTGGCCAGAAGGGTATCCTCCCGAATTACGCTTGATGTTAATCCAGTTACGCCGATGAGAATTCGCTTGAGCATCCTCATCAGCAATCGCTGATTTTCCATATTCTCCAATCAGAACCGGCATATCCAAATTATTTTTTGCGTTTTGCCATAACGCTCCAAAACCAAATCCTCCTCGATACGCATTCGGCATGAATATATCAATATGGGATTTGTTCTTAGCTAAAATTTTAATAAATTGTAAATCGCCATTACTAATCGCCACCGGATGTTTTGGATCCATTGATTTAATCAATGCCGCGGCTTCATTGACAAACTCATAATACGTCTCGGGATTATCCTGCACATTCGGCTGATAATTATTTTCGTTACCAAGAACCCACATTAAAATGTAGGGCTCGTTCCTGTGATCACGCACCATTTTTTCTACAGAGCGCAGCATATTTTCACGCTGTTGTGGATCACTATAATCTGTTCCATCAGACCATTCTGCCCCGGAGCCAAGAGTGTATTGTCCTAGAAAATCGCCCATAATGACACGGATACCGTAATCCTGATAAAGCTTTCGTAACACACGCTTGTCTAACGTTTGCGGATGGTGGAAAATTCTGATCGCGTTGACGCCCATATCGCGCATAATTCTAAAATCACCAACTCGCTTTTCTTGCGGGTCGCGCCGTCCGTTACGATTTTCATCAATCCAGGCATCAAACGGACCGTCCGCCTTATTGTTGTGATTACTGTCTTCATTCGTCCAACTTTTCATCGTCCCTTTGTCCGGACTTTGTCCGACCGGTGTCGGCGAGTAGGTAACGGCCTTAACAACAAACGGCTTTCCGTTAACCATCAGGAACCAGTCACCATTTTCATCTTTTTCCGTATAAATGGCTCTTCCTCCAACATGATATCTTCGTTGAGCCTTACTATCTGAACGATTTGATTCATATTCATCATCCGTGATTTCTTCGCTATAGTTACCCGGCGTCCACATTTCGATACCATTTTTATTAACGGCATGCGTCTGCGCGTGCGCGTTAAAACTAAGACCTAACAAAATCAATCCAATGAACCAAGCGATGAGACCTTTATTAGGAGGTCCCTTATTTTGTTTTGTCTTTTGCTTTCGGGTTTTCAATTCAACCAATAATTCCTGTATCTTTTCCTTACGGCCATCTTTATCCAAAACTGGCTTAAGTTTCTCTTTAATTAATTTATAGGCACTTTTCTCCGAAACCCCTTGCACCTGAAAGATAAACCAATAAGTACTAACATTGTCCGGAAAAATCTTTGCCAATATTTCAATATCTTCATTGGTCCACCGCAAGACTTGAGCAGAAACAAGATGGTCTTTAAGATTTGTTCTTAACTGTATCCAACTTGCACCTTCAAAAACATGTCCAAATACTTCTACCCGTATATAGCCAGGGTACTCTTCTATGTTAGAATATCCTTTATTTGTATTAAGAACCCCTTTGACAAAGGCGGCATTGGCTGCAGACGCAATTTTTTGATACCTTTCCAAGTTATTTTTCAAATTCGAGAAAGTCTTTTGATTTTCTACAAGAGCCTTACCCTGCAGCTTGGATTTAATATCATCTATATTAAGAAAAGAAAGTGCCGCTAATTTTTCCATACCAAATTCTTCCTTTAAACATAAACAAGAAAGGCTCCGGGAAAACAGCTCATCACCACGATTATAAAGATTTATGATATGGTTTTTATTAATATTAAACTCTTTACATTGAGCAGCCAAAGAAGGAATAGCGACTAAAAGATTTTCTATATCTCTTTCTCTAACTCTTTTATACTTTAAGTGCACAAGTTGACTTACAATGCTGGCACTTATATTTGTTTTCTGAATTAATTGCTTTCTAGCCAGCTTTGAAGAAGATAAATATTCAATAACTGTGCTGGACAACTGTTGTCCCATTTTGTTTTCCATATCCACCATCCCGTTAAAGACACAAGTCAAAAAGTCGGATATTTCCTGCAAAAATGTTACAGAGTCGGTTAGATCTTTCTTTTTCTCCAACTTCTGTAATTCAGAATTTAGATAATCCCTCAAACTAATAAGCTCTTTAATAAATTTTTCTTCTGAAACTTTTTTATACCGCGTTTCATTTCTTACAGAGCCCTTACTAGTGATTTTCTTCTTATTGTTTCTTAATTCCTGCCTTTGACTTTCAAAAGTAGCCAAAGGAATGGACCGATCTTTTAATTTAAATCGCAGCTTTTTAAATATTTTCTTGAAAATTGAAGAAATCGCCTGATGCGTAAGACCCAATTCGTTTCCGATATAAACTTTTGTACGCGGAATATTATCCTTCAAGCCATATCGCATTTCTAAAATTTTGTATTCACGACTTGTCAAAATTTCAGCTATCTCCTCAAGAACTAATATTTCAGCTTGCTTTGAAGGATCTTCGGCTCTTTTATCTCCTATGGAATCCCCCTTAAAACTTTGATCACCTTCGTCTCCAAAGATGGAAGAATTAATGCTAAAAGAAGAATATGTTAACTTCGCAATTTCTCTAACTTTTTTAGTGGTAACAACCCTGACGGATTGCATTTCTTTCTTCGTCGGCATTCTTTTATATTTTTTCTTTATTTTCTCAATAAAATTTTGTCGGCGTATGCTATTCATTTTCTGGGCTATTTTTGATGGAGCAGGGATACGACCAGTTTCACTGAGAAGGTCTTCAAAAACTACTTTATAAAAACTCATTTCCTGATCAGGCATGCTTGATACAGAAAGCGGCTTTAGTCCTCGAATATGGTCCTTAATTTCTTTTTTTATCCACCAGGTAATATACGTAGAAAATGCGACACTTTTGTTTACATCAAACTTTTCTAGTCCCAGCAAAATCCCAACACTTCCCTGATGAATCAAATCGTTAAGAATAACCTCTGGGCGTATATGTTTCTTTGCTATGGACATAACCAGCCTTAAATTAGTTGTAACAATCCTATCCCTAGCCTCTTTATCGCCTTTTTGCGCTTTTTGAATTATGATTGCCTGTTCATTTATAGAAAGTTCCCCGAAATTACCGTACTCTTCCTCATATTTCTTAACTCTCGCCATTAATTTTCTTAGCGTTTTGTCTTCTTCCATAGATAACAACGGCCTTTGATAGATATAAGAAATGATATTAAATGCCTTATGAATAAAGACATTAATCGGATAAAGAAGATAAACCGGAGCGGTGATGATACGGATTAAGCGGGAAGGTTGTTTGCCGCGCGCGTTAAGAGCAGACAACCATTTTCCGGAGGCAAACAAGTATAAAGCAATTGAAGGAATAAGATACCCACCATGGAACCATAGCCACAACACAACAAATGGTAATATCATCGACATCCAGATAAAGATAATACCAAAACCTCGCCACAGTTTTTCTTTTAATGTTGTACTATGATGATCATTGAAAAATTGAATTGGACTAAACGTATCAATAAATTCATAACCGGGAGCAAAATTAACGGCTAACTCATAATCTGTAAGAGAGTTTTCCGTGTTTCCTTTATAAATAGCCAACCCTACCCTTCGGGTCGCCGCCTTCATTAAAGCGTGGGGTTTACGGTCATCCGATTTCTGCCTTTCAATCTCCCGCCGGAGCAGGTCTTCAAGCCTCTTTCTTGATTTATCCGAAACAGACTTATCTTTAAAAATAATGCCAGCTATATTACTACTATCTTTAACCGATATTTTAAAAGCACGGGATAATAAAATTGTAAACACATAATAAGCCCTGTCATAATCGCTTTTAACAGCAGGATTAATAAGAATCTTTGTTGTTCCCCCGGATTTATACACAATGGCATAAAAGTCTTTTTCCCAAAGAAATATTTCCTGTGTCCCAATACCAACTTCAAACCTATAGTACGGCCATACGTCGTTCAATTGTCCCAGTTCAAGCCGGTCCAGTCTCTGTTTTATATATACAAATATCTTATTTCCGGAAGAAATGGTGCTCTTTTTCGTTGTCTGATTAATTGTCGGCAGGTAAACATTCATTCCTTCCTCAAAACTTATCTCAATAAGGTCGTCCATACCTTTATGGGTAAAGCCTTTCTCTCCCATACTTTTCTGAATAATCTCTTCAATGATAATTTTCTTATTCTCAGGAA
>JAGQKQ010000055.1 GCA_020430005.1 Candidatus Omnitrophota bacterium | reverse complement strand
AAAAAGGATTTTTTACATCGAATGCGTATTACTCGTAAGGAATGTAAGGAGAGTGGGTATTGGCTTAGGCTTCTATTAGATTTAAGGGCGGTTAATGAAGATGAATCTTTGCGTTTGTTGGATGAATCAAGACAGCTCCGTAACATATTTTCAAGTATTATTGCGAAAAATTCATGACTTTTTGGTTTTGATATTGTTTTTGTAACTGTTTGTTTTTGTTATTTGTTATTGTTTTTAGCTTTGGGGTGCTCATGTCCTGACCAGACAAGGGTCTGGTTAAGGTTTGTTGGGGGATGAACCGAAAAGGGGAAAATCGAGCGATGAGCATGAGCATCCCAATCTTAAGGCGACTATTTATGGAAAAATAAGAATCTATTAAGTTGGGTGGAATATCAAGCGTGCGGCTAAAAAGGAGAATAAAATGCGTAGAGTAAAAGTTATTTTAAGTGTATGGATGGTTTTTGTTTTTGGATGTTATTCTTTGGCGTTGGCAGAGGAAAATCAAGCGCCTAAAGAGGAAATTGTTCAAGAAAAATCTGTTGAAGGAACAACAAAGCTAGGGCAGCAATCATTTTCTGCCGCAACTGTTTCCACAGAGGTATCTCCGGAGGTTCAACAGTTATATTCGACAACGCATCAGGTCAACGTTGATCCGCATACAGGAAGCTCATCAGCGGCTATTCCAATAGCTTTGCCACCGGGGCGTAACGGTATTCAGCCAAATGTTACCGCGGTGTACAATTCCAGTGCTAGAAATGGAGTTATGGGTGTGGGCTGGGCCATGGAATTTGGATCCATTCAGCGTTCTACAAAAGATGGCGTACCTTCTTATACGAATGGTGATACGTTTATTTTAAGTCAAGCAGGAAGTGTACAGGAGTTGGTTTATGATAGTTCTTCAGGGTATTATCGTCCGGAAATTGAGGGCGGTTTTATGAAGATTGAATATTTATCTTCCAGTTCACCGGCGCACTGGGTTGTGACAGACAAGACAGGGACAAAGTATTTCTTTGGAGAGTTTCAGGCAGCTCAGGAATATGATCCGTCTTCCGTAACAAAAATCTACCGCTGGCTTTTAAACCGGGTTGAAGATATACATGGCAATAATATGACTTTTACCTATGCACGAGATGGAGCCGTTTTATATCCGGAAAAGATTGAATATACAGGGCATACTGATGGCACAAGTCCACATGCCTATGTTTCATTTATTCTTGAAAACCGTCCGGATAAAAGGGATAAATTCAATAGCGGTTTTAAGATGAGTGTTAATAAAAGGGTTGCTGCCATAGAAGTCTATGCTCAAAATCAATTACAACGCAAATACGAATTTGTTTATACAACAAGTACGATGAGTATGTGCTCTCTTTTAACATCTGTCCGTCAGATAGCGGCTGATGGTATCAGTACTTTACCGATAACAACTTATGAATATGAAGATACATCTGCTAATAGTTTCGATACAACATCAAACTGGATTGTGCCCGTTTTGGGAGGAGGTATTGGTTTTACCGAACAAAATGGCTCTAGTGATAGCGGTTTGCGTCTTGCCGATGTTAATGGAGATGCTCTCATTGACTTATTATGGGCCGATGGAGACTTGACCAGTAATCCTCATCGGACATTTTTAAACACTGGTAGTGGTTTTCAGGAAACCTCAGACTGGATTGTCCCGGAAGAAGCCAGCTTTCTTGAAGCCGGCGGGGACAATGGTGTGCGTTTAGCGGATATTAACGGTGATGGTCTAGCCGATCTTCTCTGGTTTGATAATGACGATTCCAATCAGCGTAAGACTTTCTTAAATAGTGGAAATGGTTTTTCTGAAATCTCCAGTTGGTTAATGCCCGAAGGGTTAAGTTTCACCGAAGATGGCAATGGCGATAATGGCGTACGACTAGTTGATATTAATGGTGATGGTTATACGGATATTTTGCAGGCCGACCGAACAGACAGCATGACTCAACATCGGACTTTTTTAAATAATAAAACGAATGGATTTGTGGAAGTTAACCAATGGATTGTGCCGCAGCAATTGGGTTTTACGGACTCCAGTGATGGAAGCAGCGATAATGGTGTCCGTTTAGTAGATTTGAACGGGGATGGCTTAATTGACTTAATTTGGGCTGATGGGACGGATACCAGTCAGCGCGGGGCTTATCTGAATAATGGTCAGGATTTCGTTCAAACCAGTAATTGGATTTTGCCTGCTAGTTTAGGTTTCACAGAAGCCCTTGACGGTAACAGTGATAATGGTGTCCGCATGGTGGACCTTAATGGAGATGGTTTGATTGATATTATTCAGGCTGATGGAACAAATATGAGTGAGCATAGGGCGTTTTTAAATGATGGAACCAATTTTGTTCTAACCTCCAGCTGGGTTTTGCCTGCGGATATGGGATTTTCCGAAAGTGATGGTGATACAGATAACGGAATTCGTTTGGCTGACGTTGATGGGGATGGAAAGGTCGATATCCTACAAGCTGATGGTGGAAATGGCTCAGAACACCGGGCCGTTGTAAATACTGCGGATGATTTCGATTTATTGAAACGTATTGATAATGGAACAGGAGGAGTTACAGAAATTGAATATGAAACATCTTCTAATTCTAATCACACATTTTTACCGTTTCATGTTCCGGTCGTTAAGTCGATCACAGTTAATAACAATTTGGGAGAGCAATATACAACAGAATATGAATATCAGGATGGATTGTGGAATACCCAAAAGAGAGAATTCAGGGGTTTTGGTTATATTAAAGTGATGGATCCGGAAGGAAATTATTCAGATACGCGGTATTATCAGGATGATCTGCTTAAAGGGCGTCCTATGGAGCAGCGAAGCTTTGACGCCGCAGGGAATTTGTACAGCAAAAGTATTAACACATGGGATCATGATAATATCTGTCCGGGTGTTGATTTTGTTTTTTTAAAACGGACTGATCAATGGGTATGTAATGGCGATGCGACATGCTTTCGTACAGCCAGTGAATCTGAATATAGTGAAACGCCTCAAATGGGGAATGTCACGTTAACTCGTAACTTGGGAGAGGTTGATGCAAATACAGGCGCGGATATTAAGGAAGATTCTCAGTCTATGACCTACGAGTATGTTGAGAATATGACCGGTGGAAATTACCTTAACGGATTCCCTAAAACAACCAAGGTTTTTGATCATGCCGGAGTACAAATGCGGGAAGTTCAGTTTACCTATGATGGTGGCGTTGTCGGAAGCCTGCCGGTTAAAGGGGTATTAACCCGCAAAGAGGCAATGAAAAGTGTAGGACCAGGTTTAGCAACGAACTATGAGTATGATACTTATGGAAACTTGACCAAAACGATCGATCCTAATACAAACACAACTGAAATTACTTACGATTCTGAATGTCATATTTTTCCGCTGGAAGCAGAAAATGCCGCAACCCATACGGTTAAAAATGAATACTACGGTATTAACGGGGTTGCTCTTGATGATGGAAATGGATTCCAGGGGTTTTTCGGACAGGTTAAGTCCACAACAGATCCTAATGAGGTTAAAGGTCAGCGCACTTATGATGAATTTGGCCGGATGACAGCGGCCGTATCTCCGTTGGACTCTTTAAGTTTTCCAACAGCTGAAACAGAGTTTCAATTAGGTTCGCCGGTAACATGGGTCAAAACAAAACAACGCATTGAGCATGGCCAAGGACAAACGATTGATGCTTATCAATTTTATGATGGATTAGGGCGACAGATCCAAACAAAAACGCCGTCGGCTGTTTCCGGTCAGACTATTGTCAGTGGACAGGTTGAATATAATTCCCGGGGGCTTCCGGAAAAGCAATATCTGCCCTACTTTAGTTCGAATACACTTACTGTTCCGGACGCTATCAATCCATCCCGCCCGCATACGCTTATTGAGTACGATGCGATGGGTCGAATGGTTAAAACAACACATCCCGATGGGGCGTATATTACCATATCGTATGACGATACGATAACAACCATGATTGATGAAAATGGACATATGCAGAAATCTTATGTGGATGCCTATGGCCGTTTGGTCAAAAAAGAAGAATATACCGGCGCGGATGGACGCTTTCTAAACGTCTATCCCGCGACAACGGGTCCGGTTGATACGCATTATACATTATATGCGACAACAGAATATATATATGATGCTCTTGGCAATTTAACCCAAACAATTGATGATCACGGAAATACAACGACAATTACTTATAACGAGTTGGGACAAAAAATCGCGATGAATGATCCGGATATGGGCGTCTGGACTTATGAATACGATGATAATGGTAATTTAAAAAAGCAGACAGATGCCAAAGGCCAGGTCATTCATTTTATCTACGATGAGTTAAACCGCTTGAAAAGAAAATATGATGACAATAATACATTGGATGTAACGTATACCTATGATGAAGTAGGACAAGCCTATGCCAAAGGACGTTTGAATAAGGCGGAATATGAAGACGGCGAAGCTGCTTTTGAATATGATGCCATTGGGCGTGAAACCCGCTCTACGAAAATGATTGGAACAACCGCGCGGGATGTTTTACGTGGATATGATGCTTTAAATAATATCACGGATGTTACTTATCCGAGTGGTGAAAGCATTTATTATCAATACAATCCGGCCGGACAGATTAAAGCTATTGGAACGGATCCAGCGTTGTTTGAGCAGCAGTCGTTTTTACGGAATATGTGTGATCCGTGGTCTGTGGCCTGTAATCCGGGGCTGACCACAGAAAACAGATCACAGATCACTTTCAATAAAGAAAAGGATAGCTTTTGGCACGAGTTATGGGATGTTGTCAATATTTTTGGTACGCCGGAGGCAGAAGCCCAAATAACTATTGACTATAATTCTATGACTGATAATGATCCGGGTAATGCCTTAACGCATACATCAAGCTGCGTTACATTTACGAATGTAGAATCACGAAATTCCAAATCTTATTATTACAAAGCATATACGACATCTGGAGACTTTGTTTATCATGTTGATACAATGATAAGTGATGCTGGTGTATCGGGGGAAACAGCTATTTGGGGAATTACCAATACGCCCGATTCGGCTCATGAAGGGAGCCCGGAATGGAGTGATGGAATTTTGGTAGGGTGGTATACGATTGGCTCCACGGTTCGTTTAGAAATTGATGAAAAGCCAAGTGGAGTTGATAATTCCGTTAATTTAGCAAAAAATCAACCGTATTATTTAACGATAAGCCGGACAGGTAATACTTTAACAGTCGAAATTTATGACAATTCTTCAAGAAGTGGAACGCCTGTTGATACATTAACAGAAGTTTTTAGTGCGGACGCTTACGCGTATTTATATGGATTTGCTACTGAGGACGGCGGGTTTGATGGTTATCAGGTGAGTGGAAATGCCTGTAATCTCGTTGATGTCAGTGGTTCTGGTGGTGGAGACATGGAATCCCCGAGTGTGCCACAGAATTTGAGCGCGACAGTGGTTAGTTCCAGTCAGATTAATCTGGACTGGGATGATTCTACTGATAATGTGGGTGTGACAGGCTACCGCATTTTCCGTGACGGAAGTGAGTTAACAACCACAACACAAAGTGACTATTCCGATACAGGATTATCCGCGTCAACAACGTACAGCTATCAAGTCGAAGCCTATGACGCGGCCAGTAACACATCCGCGAAGTCCACCAGCGCGCAAGCCACAACCCAGTCGAGTGGGGGGCCAAATCAAGCTCCTGTACTGGCCTCTATCGGTAATAAAAACGTAAATGAAAACCAGCTTCTTCAGTTTACGATTTCCGCGACTGATCCGGATAATGATCCGCTGACATACTCCGCGTCGAATTTACCAAGCGGAGCCTCATTCAATCCATCAACACGGACATTCAGTTGGACGCCGGATTACGATGACGCCGGTAGTTATAACACATTAATGTTTACGGCCAGTGACGGTTCTTTACAAGATAGTGAAATTATCACAATTACAGTTAATGATGTGAACCGCGCGCCTGTGTTGGATGCGATCGGTAATAAAACAGTGACTGAAGGGCAGGCCTTATCGTTTACAGTAACGGGAAGCGATCCGGATAATGATAGTACGACCTTTGGTATTGTGGATGCTCCTGCGGGATCATCGTTTGATATGAATACCGGAGCCTTTAGCTGGACACCGGCATCGGTGACAACGCAAAATGTGACCTTTTCTATAACAGATGGTAGTCTTTCGGATAGTGAGCAAATATCCATTCAGGTGAACGCGGCGTCTGGAGGTGGAACAGTTGTTGAAGTGCAAGTTCAAGGCGATTACGAAGACGCTGAGGAGACGGGAAGCGGTGGTATTTTCGGGACGAGTGTGGATTTAAAAATGGGACGCTATTTAACAGGAATGATTTTTAAGAATCTTAATATTCCCCAGGGAGCGGAAATCACAAATGCCTATATCCAATTTAAAGCTGAAGCGTCAGATTCTGGAACAACAAATTTGACAATTTATGCCCAGGATGACGCAACTCCGGAACAATTCTCACTGGCCTTGCATGATATTAGTGATCGACCTCTTACAAATGCTTCCGTGTCATGGAATCCTCCGGCCTGGAGTTCGGGAGATTCTGGTATTGATCAGAGAACTCCGAATATTTCTACTGTTATTAGTGAAGTTATCGCGCTAGGTAATTGGCAAGCTGGAAATGATCTAGTCATTATTGTCGATGGAACAGGAGAGCGTGAGGCCGAGTCTTATGATGGTGATCCAGAAGGAGCAGCAACACTTCATGTGGAATACACAACAGGCTTTAGTGAGCCGCAATTATTTGTTACGGATGTCATTTATACACCATCGGGACAAATTGAACGGATTGAATATGGAAATGGTGTGGTGGCAACATATGGATATGACGCGCGTCTGCGGCCTGTTGAAGTCATAACTTTTAATGCGACAGGAAATCTTCAGCATTTTGAATACATCTATGATGGGGTAGGTAATATTGTCGAAATTATTGATCATGAACATACTGGAAGTCAAACATTCGCGTATGACGCGTTAAATCGTTTAGTGGAAGCAACGGGACAGTATAACAATGGAGTGACGCAAACAAAGACATATCTTTATGATTCTATCGGTAATATTGAAGAAAAAGATGGTTTAACGTATACGTATGGAGAAAATGGGGGCGCTTGCCCGTCCGGGCCTTGTGGCGGGGGCCCGCATGCGGTGACTTCTTTAAGCGACGGCAGTACGTTTGCCTATGATGACAATGGTAATATGACGGCCATGAATCGTGGAGGTGTATCAACAGGTTATGTTTATGATGCGGAAAATCGTCTTGTGGAGGTTCAAAAGAACAGTCAGACGGTTTCAGAATACGCGTATGATGGTGACGGGGGGCGTACTAAGAAAACGGTTTATCCTAACGCTGTTGAAGGCGGAAATACATGTTTCTTGGCGGGAACGCAGGTCGTTATGGCTGATGGGACAACCAAAGCGATTGAAGACATCCGTATTGGCGATACGGTGTTGAGTTTTGATGAGATGAGTGGGGAGAAAGTGTCTTCCAAAGTGACGCACTTTTTTGATGGGGAGTATACGAATGAGTATCTGTTATTAAACAATGGTTTAGGTGTGACGGAAAATCATTTGTTCTATTCCGAAGGAGAATGGCGACAAATTGGAAAGCTGGTACTCGATAGTAAGCTGTTAGATTTGGAGCTGGCGGATACAGACATCAAATCTGTACAAAAAGTGCATACGCCAAATAAAGTTCGTGTGTATAATATAGAAGTTGATCAGCATCATAATTATTTTGTGACCGAAGAGCCGATCTTTGAAAAAAGTGATCAGTTGTCCGTGATCAGTGATCAGGGTAGTAATCAACAGATCACAGGATATTTAGTTCACAACAAAATTGATTATGGATCATCTTCGTCATCCACGCCGATTGTTACTACATTTATCGGATCATTGTATGAGGAAAGTAATGGAGTGGCGACCGAACATGTCTTTTTAGGAGGACAGCGGATCGCGAGTATCCGTAATGGGGAGGTGCTATATTTTCATACCGATCATTTAGGTGGAACCAATGTCATCAGTGATAGTGACGGTGAGTTGAAAGAACTGACGGAATACAAACCGTTCGGTCAAATATCCCGTTACGAGAAATACGGCAGTGATATTGAAACAACCTCATTCTATTTTACCGGTCAGCGGTTAGATGAGGAAAGTGGGTTGATGTACTACGGCGCGCGTTACTACGATCCAAGTATTGGTCGTTTCATCACAGCAGATTCAATTGTACAGGCCCCTAATAATCCACAGACATTAAACCGGTATGCCTATACATCCAACAATCCGGTGAATCGTATTGATTCATCAGGGCATTTTTGGGGAGCTGCTTTTGGGCTTTCTAAAGGTGCATCTGCTGTTTGGGGTACGACAACAGATAGTGGTCAACAGTTTTTTCAAGATTGGGCTGGGTTGTTTGGTTTTACGGGAGGTTTAGTCAATGGAATTAACGGAGACTGGAGTTTGTTCCAGTCGCAGGTTATAAGCGCTGGTACTGGGTATATATTTGGGGGAGGGCCTTTTGGCGCAGTCTCCTCTATGGCCACAACGAGTGCTTTAAGTACGAAAGCTGGGCGAGGCGCTACGGATTGGGTTGCTGATGAAATATATGACGATATTCTTGGTTTTAGTCCCAGAACAGCATACATGCTCGCTTATATAGATTTAACTATCACAGGAACATATTTGTCTGAAAGAGCTGTAGCGAATATACTTGGCGATCCCGTTCAAATAAGAAATGCTCAGTTGACAGATGTGGAGATAGCTGAACTAAGAAAAAATGGCCAATTCATTGGAGATGAAAATATGTTTGGACCATCTTTAAAAACAAAAGGAGCGTTTGATAGAAATAATGTAAAGGGACTAACTCGTGATGGAAAATTAGTGGGTAGTTTTCAAAAAAGACCGCTTGATGTTCCAGGGCTAAAACAATTAGGGGCTCAACATAGTTCTGTCAATACTTTGACCGTCGCATCCTCTTCTGTCTCAGAATTAAATCCTTGGAAATATGCAACATGGGGAGTGTGTCATCAGGCGAGTAATGCATCTTTATTGAATGGGGGTATTTCTTCAAACATTCTGAATTTAGGGCCATCCTGGGATATGTTTGTTACAACAGCGGCTTATGGCAATTACGGAGGTATGCTAAGTAATAGAATATATTCGGGTTTTAATGCTAACGAAAATTATAAAAAAGGGTATTAAGTATGAAAAAATTATGTATGCTTTTTTTGCTACTTGTATTTTTTGGATG
>JAGQKQ010000054.1 GCA_020430005.1 Candidatus Omnitrophota bacterium | reverse complement strand
TATGATTCGACCCGGGTATCGTTAGGCCTTTTTCAACACGATGTCAACGTAATCTGGGATTTGGCCCCGCATGATTTTTCTATTATTGACTATCTAATGGATGCCAAGCCCGTTGCTTTATCTGCACACGGTGTTGATCATTTCGGGCGCGGACATATTAATCTTGCCTATATTACAGCTTATTATGATAATAATTTATTAGTTCATATCAACGTGAACTGGCTTTCTCCTGTTAAAGTCAGGACTACCCTGATCGGTGGGGAAAAGAAAATGCTGGTATGGGATGATCTGGAGACCGACGAGAAAATAAAGATCTATGATAAAGGGGTCTCTCTGCCCACAAAAGAAGGGCAGTATAAATTGATGGTGGATTATCGTTCGGGAGATATGTACTCTCCTCGGGTTGAACAAACCGAAGCCTTAAAGAAAGAATTGTTATATTTTATCGAATGTGTGGAGAAGAAAAAGACGCCGATTAATGACGGACGCTCTGGTTTGCGTATTGTGCAGTTGCTTGAAATGACTGACCAGTCACTTAAAAATAATGGTGCGATGGTAAAGGTAAACGAACAAGAACCTATTTCGGCAATCTAATCAACAGGATTTCGTGGAGGGGTTACGTGGCTCGAAAGGTCGGTCGTTCTTGGGGGGCGTGACGTTATCCGTATTGCGTTTTTCGTTTCCAGCTACGTAACCGATTAACGAATGTCGTGGAAAGGTAAAGCATGGCAGATATAAAGGGTTCAAAAATTTTAATAACAGGTGGCGCGGGTTTTGTCGGGTCGTTTGTGATTGAACAGTTATTGGATGAAGGTGCTGAACGCATCGTTGTTATTGATAATCTTGTCCGTGGTTCGCGGAAAAATATTGACGCGTCTCTTAAAACGGGACGAGTGGAGTTGGTGGAAGGGGATATCCGGGACCGGCAGTTGGTAACAGATTGTCTAAAAGGAATTGATTATTGCTTTCACCTGGCTGCGTTAAGAATAACGCATTGTGCCGCTGAACCACGTCACGCGTTGGAAGTTATGTATGATGGAACTTTTAATGTTCTGGAAGCCTGCGTTGAAAACCAGATCAAGAAACTGGTTTTTGCTTCCTCTGCGTCGGTATACGGTCAGGCCGAAGATTTCCCGACGACAGAAAAACATCATCCCTATGGTAACTACACGCTTTATGGCGCCGCCAAAATGGCGAACGAACTTATGCTGCGGTCATTTAATCAAATGTACGGATTGAATTATAACGCATTACGGTATTTTAACATTTACGGGCCACGGATGGATACTCATGGAAAATATACGGAAGTCTTAATCCGGTGGTATCGTTTAATTGCCGAAGGAAAGCAGCCTTTAATTTATGGCGACGGCAAACAGACCATGGATTTTATTTATATTGAGGAAATTGCCAGGGCAACTGTTTTGGCTTTAAAATCACAAACATGTAACGAGGTTTTTAATATTGCCGGAGGTAAGGAAACATCCTTAGAGGAATTGTGTTTTTCTTTGTTAAAAGCGATGAATTCCGACTTAAAACCTCAATATATTCCGGTTCCGGAGGAACGGAAAAAGGTAGAAGTGATGCGTCGTCTGGCCGACGTGACAAAAGCCAAAGAGCTTATTGGTTTTGAAGCCGGGGTCGACCTGGAAGAAGGGTTATCCCGTCTTGTTAAATGGCTTGATGCCGAAGAAGCTGTCGCCAGCCGCTAAAAAATAGAAAGAAGATGGAAGAGGGAAGAAAGACGAAAAAACATCTATTACATGACGCATGCCACAGAACGCTTTTAAAAATCAGCAGCCGGCCGCAGGCGGCAAACAACTTTCAATAATTCCTTCAGCTAAGCCGAATTTGTCTTCGGAAGAAGTAAAGGCCGTTGAAGAGATTATCACATCGGGCTGGGTCACGCAGGGGCCTAAGGTCAAAGAATTTGAGGAGGCCTTTGCCCGGTTTACCGGAGCCCCATACGCGATTGCCGCTTCAAATTGTACAACCGCTATTCATTTGGCCCTTTTGGCCGCCGGAGTCCAACCGGGAGAGATTGTCATTACCGTCAGTCATTCTTTTATTACCACGGCGAATACTATCCGTTATTGTCTCGCCGAACCGGTTTTTGTTGATATCGATCCGAAAAGTTATAATATCTCCGTTGAAGATCTACAGCGTGTACTGCAAAATGATTGTGAAAAACGGTCGGGAGAATTATTTTATAAACATGTTGATCGTTTGTGTCATGATCCGTCGCCGTTAAGTTTTCTGGACAAAAATAAAGTAAAGTGGGGAAGAGTCGCGGCCATTATGGTTGTGCATCAAATGGGAATGCCGTGCGCGTTATCGGAGATTGTCAATTTGGCAAAACAATATAAAATTCCTGTTATTGAAGACGCGGCTTGTGCGATTGGCAGTGCGTATTCTCCAGATGGTGAAACGGTTGAAATGATCGGCCGGCCCCACGGAGATTTGGCATGTTTTTCTTTTCATCCGTTAAAAGTTTTAACCACCGGAGAAGGTGGTATGATTACCACGAACAATGAACAATACGATGCGACACTCCGGCTTTTACGGCATCAGGGTATGAGTGTTTCTGATATTCAGCGTCATCAATCCAAAGAGGTTATTATTGAGGAATATCCGGTTGTCGGATTTAATTACCGGATGACGGATATTCAGGCGGCGGTGGGCTTGATCCAGTTGAAAAATCTTCCCGGTGTCTTAGAAAAACGCCGTGCCATCGCCCGGTATTATCAGGAACAGCTTAAAGATATTGGGTGGCTGCGTTTACCTGAAGAACCTGAAAACGCGTCGTCCAACTGGCAAAGTTTTTGTGTGGAAATTTTGGATAACGCGCCATTTAGCCGAAATCAGATTATGCAAAAATTGCGCGACAAAGGCATTCTCACGCGCCTGGGAATTATGAACGCGCATAAAGAGCCGCCCTACCGGCCGCAACAATGGTCTTTGCCTTATTCGGAACAGATGCGCGCGCAAGCCATGATTCTTCCCGTTTATGTTTCCATGACGGAACAGGATATGGAAAGAGTTGTGGAAGCTCTAAAAGCTGTGTAATTCAGAACATGAAACCAAAAATTCTATTTATCGGTGGAACACTGCGGGGTCTGGAGCTAATTAAAATGCTCACGGACAAACAGTATCAGATTGTCTATGCCTATATTTTAAAGGAAGACGATCACGAGCCGATTAAAGTCTCCGATGCTATCGCGAAAATCTGCCGCACGCACCGCATTCCCGGAAAAATTACCAAGAAGATTGAAGTTCAGGACATTCCGGATATCTTATCCTACACACCGGATATTGCTTTTGTCTGCGGATGGCGAAGCATTATTTCCGGACATCTCTATAACCATATTCCGTTGGGATGTTTTGCCGCCCATGATTCCCTTTTGCCGCAATACCGCGGATGCGCTCCGACGGTGTGGTCCATTATTAATGGAGAAGATAAAACGGGTGTTTCCTTATTTAAAATTGACGACGGTGAAGTAGACTCCGGGGATATTACGGGACAGATAGAAATTCCGATTAGCCCGGATGATACCATGATACAGGTTTATCCAAAAGTTATTGAGGCGACTGTTCGGCTTTATGAAGAACTTCTTGTGAACTGTGAAAAAGGAAGTATTCCTTTCCAGGAACAGGATCATTCCCAAGCCACCTATGCGTCGCGCCGTACACCGGAAGACGGACGTATTGATTGGTCCCAATCAGACCGGCAAATTTATAACCTTATCCGGGCGCTGCAGTCGCCGTATCCGTATGCCTGGACAACCTGCCGGGGACAAAAAATTTTTGTTAAAAAAATCAGCCTTTACGAAGATATCCTTCCTTTTAACAGCGGTTATCCCGGACGGATTGTTTCTTTCCATGACAACGGTGTTGTGGTATCTTGCGGGGAGGGCCAGGTTATTCTCGAACAGTTAGTTGATGAAAAGGGAAAGCTTTGCCCGCCAGAGGAGTTGATTAAGTCCTTGTCAGATACTTTAGGGGAGATGGAATGCCGTATCAACGAAAACACGGTTTAATTCTCACAATCATTGTTGTTTTATTTGTCCTCTCCTATACGGTGAAATTCCTGAGTCCTGTCTGGCTTGAAAAAGCCTATCAAAACAATTCATTTTCTATTCTTAATACCATTACACAGTCTGCAGAAAATCAACCGCTGGAATTTTATCTTGGTCGGGCGGAGGTCAATCTATTCGGTCCGCTGAGTTTGCTGTTTTCCGGAGCCGCCTTTCTAATTTTTGTTTTAACCTTCCTTAAGGATGTATCCCATAAGGTGTTTGGATGTTTTGTTTTTTGTTTTTTTATTCTGACAAAGTTTGAGATTATGTTGTGGCCGCCCTACGGCGATTCGGCCAGCGGTCCGTTTATGGAAGCCATCTGGCTGTTTGAACATGGATTTAATTATTCCGGATTGATTCAACAGGAGCCATTTATTCACGGTGGACCAAAAGTCTATATTTTCTCTGTATACCCGACGTATATTGCCTTGCTCATGAAGGCTATTTCGCATATCCAATGGAATCTTTTCGTTAACCATATGCTTGTGTTTGTTTACGGAGCGGTTGTCGTTACGTATTTCCGTAAAATTATGGAACTTTGTGTCAGCCGGCTAATCGCGACCTTATTGAGCGTTTTATTTCTGTCCTATCCATTATTTCAAAGTCAGGTTGAGCAGTTAAATATGGAGATGCCGGTCACGTTTTTTACCGTGCTGGCGATGTACCATCTTTGTGTTAAGCGTTTGCCGATCGCCGCTATCATGGCCGTTGCGGCTGTTATGGTCAAAGGGGTGGCTATTTATGTCGGCGCGACTGTCTTTGTTGTCGGGTTTTGGTTGTTTTTTATGGAGGAGAAACTACGTTTTAAGTTTTCTACAGTATTTTTTGCTACTCTTCCGGTTATTTTTCTTGCCCTTAAAACCTATGGTGCATTATTTATTTTAAACAAAGGCGGCAGTGTTGCGATGATCGGTATGATGGCGGGATGGTTTTGGATGAAAATGACACCTGTTTTTTATATGTATGTGGTTAGCGCGCTTTTTTTTGTCATCTATTATTTTACATCGCGCAGGACGGAGAAAACTGCTTCGATAAAAGAGTATATTCAAGGGAACTTTGTGTACTTTGTGTGTTTTGTCAGTGCCGGGGGGTGGTTTGGTCTTTATATTCATTCTTTCGGAGATCAGGTCCGTTATCGGTTAATGCTGGCGCCGTTTTTGTTGGTATGTATTTTTTGTGTCGTCAGTCGTCTTTTAAAATCCGATAAGCTGCAAAAGAATATTTTGATTGTGCTGATTCTTTTTTCTTTCTGGTCAGGATATGGTTTGTTATATCCACGGTTGTACTCTAACGGGGATGCCAAACACGAACGCAGTTTGGAATACCGTAATGATATCCGTTTGGATATGCGTATTGCCCGTTTGGCTGAGGAAAAATTCTCCGCGATGACCGTCTCGGCACCATTTACCGTTGCGCATCTTCTGGCGTATCCCGAATTGGGGTATATCCATCAACAAATTGACGTTATGATGTATGGATATCCGTCGGGACTGGATCGTGTGCGTGAATTTAAGGGGCTGAAAGATGTCAATATCGCACAAACGGTCTGGATTGCCTTGGATCAGGCGCCGATTGAATTTCTAAAGGGCAAAGTTGATTATCCGATTGGTTCTCAGGACAAGGTTTTAAACAAGATTGTTTATGGAGATCGCCAGGCCACATTTTTTCTCGGAGGCATTGAAATTGAAAAATTGCGCCGTATTAATCTTTTGCTTTTGAAGAAACTGCAAGAAAAAGGAAAGCTTTTGGAGATGGACCAATTTAAAGCAGATCGGTATAAATAGGAATTAAGTTTAAATGAATAATTGGAAGACAGTTTCTCCGAAATGGATTGTAACAGTATTTTTTTCTGCTTTTTTGCTATTAGGTGTATTTGTTTTTCCTCACTACGGCATTTCTTGGGATGAATTCATTCAAAGAATTAGTGGCTATATCAGTTATAAATATATTACTGGTGAAAAAGATATTTTATTGCGCTTTGAGATGACAAAGTATTACGGTCCGGCTTTTGAAATTATTCTGGTTGGACTGGAACAGTTATTGAATATTGAACAAAATCTGCGCGCCACTTTTTTGATGCGCCATTTGACCACGTTTTTCTTATTTTTTGTCAGTACGGTGTGTTTCTATCGGATTTGTCGCCGGATATTTGATAGTTGGAAGATCGGTCTTTTAGGAACAACTTTCTTAATTTTGTCTCCCCGAATTTTTGCGCATGCCTTTTATAATTCAAAAGACATTCCCTTTATGTCGGTATTTATCATTAGTGTTTATACGCTTATGTGTTTTATAGATAAAAAAAGCCTGGTTCGAGCCATTATTCATGCGGTGGTCTGCGCGTTTTTAACCGATATCCGTATTATGGGGATATTGGTTCCGGCGTTAACGGGATTGATCTTTTTTATTGATATCATTCTGAATAAAACCCGCGGTAAGGAGCTTTTACAAAAAGGCGTTGTATTTTTAATTTATGTGATGCTGACATGTGTTTTTGTTGTACTATTCTGGCCGATTTTATGGACCAATCCTGTTGGTCATTTGATTTTGGCCTTTAAAGAAATGAGCCAGTACCCTTCTTATGGACATGTTTTATATTTTGGCAATTTCGTTTCTTCACAAAATCTGCCGTGGCACTATGTTTTCGGATGGATTGGTGTTACAACGCCATTATTTTATGTTGTGATGTTTTTGATTGGGTTGGGTACTGTTTTATTCAACTTTATTCGCAAGCCGAAGGATTATTATCTTTATTATAAAGGGCAGCTTATAGCCATGGTTTGGTTTTTCGTTCCGATTATGGCCGTAATTATTTTGCAATCGGTGCTGTATGACGCCTGGCGTCAGATTTTCTTTGTCTATCCGGGTTTTGTTCTTATATCCTTAACGGGAATTGTAACCATCTATGAATTTTGTCGTCAGAGAAGACAGTTCTTTTTAAGAAACGTATGGATTGTTGTTGTATGTCTCGCGATGGGATTTGTTGCGTTTCGTATGATTAAGATGCACCCTTATCAAAATGTATATTTCAATGTTTTGGCGGGAAAAGATATCGAAAAAAAGTTTGAACGTGATTATTGGGGGCTTTCCTATCGGCAAGGGCTGGAATATATTCTGAGCCATGATTCTGGAGAGGAAATACCGGTTTATGTACAGAATCCGCCGGGTGAAAAAAATGCGTATCTGTTAAAGCCGGAGGAACGGAAGCGGTTGGTTTATGTTAAAGACCCTATGAAGGCGAAATACTTTCTAACGAATTTTAAAGGACGACAGGATGAATTTGCCGGAGATGCCGAAGAATTTTATACTGTAACGGTTGATGGGTTTAAGATTTTAGGAGTTTATCGTTTCGGGAGTTAAGTCGTGTTCTTTCGTTGGAAGATCGTGAATCAGTGAGGCGCGAAATTCGTCGTTAATTTCTCCCAGAGTTTTGGTTTCGAGGTTATGGTCCTTGATATAGTCCAAAAGCGCAATAAATAATGTGCGTATGCCCCATCCATCCCGGCGATAATTGATGAGTTCTTTTGGATTGTGATAAGCGACTTTACTTTCAATGTAGTGTTTTTCAGTCTGAGCATTAATGTAAACCATGTTAGGATGAAGGCCGAAGATTTTTAGTCCCGGTTCGTCCAGTTTTAGATTTTTGATATCAAACTTAGTGGTCTGTAATTGAATATCCATGTGGTCCATATAGTAAAACGGCAGTTCTACAATGTTTCGTTCTTTCATTAAAGGGCGAAGACCTGTGTTTAATGGAAGGAAATAAGAACTGTCATATTCAATACCGCATTTTTCATATTGAATAATAAGGTCAAAGTCACTGAACAGGCAATGGCTGCGGGTGCCTTTGGCCTCGGGGACAAATTGCCGGGTATATTCAATGACACGCCGATAAATTTCAGGAGAAGGGCAGGACTCAAAACGGCTGCCCAGTTCTTTTTTGATATGCTTAATAGCGTCACCATCGGGTCGGAAGTTTGGATGGATGGCCCGTTCGTGTTGATGGGAAACAATACCTTCGTGGGTGCAGAACAGCGTCGCTTTGATGTCGCGTTCATTCAGGAGTTGGAACAGGTCGTTAATAACTTCCTTATGGGCCCATTCCACATCAATGGAAATGCTTATGGTTTTCATGAAAATTATTTTAGCCCAAAGGAAAAAGTTTTTCCAGAAATTAATGGAAAAAGGTCAGAAATGAATATTTTTATCTTGTTTCAGGCTATGATTAAAGGTAAAATGATCACATCAAAAATAGGGACGTACACCTTTTCCCCCTTTTTAACTGCTGGTTCCTAATTCCTGGTGCTTAGAAAGAAATATATTTACTGAGGACTAATGGCTAAGCGTGAGAAATGGGGGAAAAGGTGTACGTCCCTAATTAAAACATAAGGAAAGCTTTGTGGAATTATCAGGGACATTATTGGATTATTTTATCGTATTTTGGGCGGGGGTATTGGTAAGTTTTACGCCCTGTGTTTATCCGGTTATGCCGATTACAGCCAGTTTTATTGGCGGGTTAAACGCAAATGGGACCCGCTGGATGGGATTTCTTCTTTCCCTATTATATGTGTTCGGTATGGCGCTTACCTATTGCCTGCTGGGGCTCATCGCCGCGTTAACGGGCAAGCTTTTCGGCCAGATTCAAAACAACCCGTTTATTTTTATTGCTGTGGCGAATGTTTTGATTATTTCGGCTCTGATGATGTTTGACGTGATTCCACTGCCGCATATCGGCATAAATTTTCAACACAAGATTAAGGGAAAAGGGATTCTGGCTGTCATTTTATTTGGTATGGCCGCCGGGTTTGTGGTCGGTCCTTGTACGGCGCCGATTTTGGGAAGTTTATTGATTTATGTGGCCTCCAAACAAAACCTTCTTCATGGGGGAAGCTTGTTATTTGTTTTTTCGTATGGTGTTGGGGCGTCGTTGATCCTTATCGGAACGTTTAGTGGATTTTTGGCCAATATGCCGAAGTCCGGTCCGTGGCTGGTAAGGATAAAACAATTTTGTGCTTTTATTATGCTGGTGGCAGCCCAGTATTTCTTGATTAAAGCCGGACAGCTTTTATTATAAACAACAAAGAATGAAAGAAAGGAAGAGGAATACGATGAAGACATTATTTAAAAAAGGACTATTAACAGTTTTAGCCTTAAGTTTTCTTGTGGGAACGGCTTCGGCTGCGGAATACGCGATTGATGCGTCGCATTCCACGTTAGGCTTTGCTGTTAAGCATTTACAGGTTGGAACGACACGGGGTGTCTTTGCCGATTATTCGGGAACGATCAGTTTTGATCCGGCCGATTATTCAACATTTAAAGCGGATGCCACAATTCAGGTCAGCAGTATTGATACCAACAATGAAAAACGGGATGGCCATTTAAAGAGTGGTGATTTCTTTGAAGCTGAAACTTATCCTACAATTACTTTTGCCAGCACACGATTGGAGAAAAGTGGAGAAGGAGACGTCATTGTCGGTAACTTGACGATAAAAGGAATAACAAAAGAAATCAGCATTCCTGTTTCTGTGGTTGGTCCGGTTGAAGGAATGGGTGGAGGTATGGTTGTCGGTATTGCCGGAGAGACAACGATTAACCGTCAGGATTTTGGTGTATCCTGGAGTAAAACACTTGACGGCGGCGGATTAGTTGTCGGGGACGAGGTTAAACTGACGATTGAGATAGAAGCGCACGCTAAATAAGTTGCTAGTTGCTCGTTGCTAGTCGTTCGCCCTTTGATTTCTTATGCTCTGTCATTCCCG
>JAGQKQ010000053.1 GCA_020430005.1 Candidatus Omnitrophota bacterium | reverse complement strand
AACGTACGGCTATACTCGGTAAACTTATGAAACAAGCTATTAAAATCCCGTCCGATATTCTTCATAACCATCGGTTCAACGGGAACATAAACCCCGCCGCTCTGATTACGAATGATACGGTTGACGATATTGGAACTATTCTGATACTTTTCCTCCAGTTCTGTAAGCCGCTCCTTTCGGGAAAGGACCTGAATTTTTACTTTATTAACATCAACTGGCAACGCAATTTTCTGCTTTTGCCGTTCATTCATATTATCCAGCAATTTTAAATTTTCTTTGTACGATGACTGTCCTATCAACAAGTTTTGATAATCCTCGTACCATGTATAATAAATTGTGATAACACCAGCCAGATAGTCCTCGTAAGCTTCGACGATCTGATGACCGGAGACGTCCACCTCTAGGCCGACAATTTTATCCAAAAGACGTGTTGAACGCCCAAAGGCGTTTTCGGCAATCGGCTGGGCAAAAGAAAAAGATAACTCCGACGACTCCGAGGCCGACGAGGCCGAAGCCCCCACCTGATAATCCACGCCCAGCTCTGTGCCTGTATAAGGAAACAGTTTGCTTAATCCAACGGTTGTGTCCGGCGAGCTACGATTTTGACTGAAGAAAAACTCGTGCTGCTGTTTCACGGACAAAACCAAATCCTTAGCCGGCAGCTTTAACCCTTTTTGATATTTCAGTGTTAATTCGTCAACAAGAATCTGCTCGAACTCGGTGTCTTTGGCTGTGGCTAGCTCGACAAACTCTTCGAAGGAAAGTTCCTGCGGGTTATTTTCGGTAAAACCGCTCAACGGGGTCAGAACGATCACGCCGATTAACAAAATTTTTATAAAAGATTTCACGCAAATACCCTTTTGATAAATCTTTTTGTATTTTCTAAAAAACTGTAGAGACAAGGAATAAGAACTAACGTAATTAAAGTTCCAAACACCAACCCCCATGCCAAAGCCAGCATCATCTCGGCGAGCATGGCATCATAGCCGGCAACACCATAGGCCGTTGGCAAAACCCCGGCCACCGTCGTCAACGTTGTTAGAATAACGGCACGCAGGCGTGTTTTGGCAATATCGGCAATTTGTTTATCAAAATCTTCATCATCGGCGGAAAATTCTCCGTCCAGCTTTGAAAGCATAATTATCGAGTCATTGATAACTACCCCGGCCAGACCTAACGCGCCGATGGCCGCAAAGAAACCAAATAACACTTTTCCATGAAGCCAAAAGGCCAGAATGACACCCACCATCCCGAATGGAATCGATAACATAATAATTAACGGCTTCGTTAACGAGTTATACAAAACAGCCAGAATGGCGAAAATTAAAAATCCAACCATAATACTAGCGTTCACAAGTCCTTTTTGGGCCTCGCGAGAATCGAAAACTTCCCCTGTAAAAGAAAGAACTGTGGATGGCTGGGACTTTAAAACTTTAGGAAAGATGTTCTGTTCCATGTCCTCCGCAATTTTCAGAGGCGTAATTTTTCCCTTAAACTTGGGGTCCATATCCGCGAAAACCGTTGTTATTCTTTTTCCTTCCCGGCGGGAAATCGAATTCGGCGTTTCGGTATCCACTACGTTAACAAGATCACCTAACGGCACAAGATAATTGCGCTGGTTTTCAACAGGAATACTCAAAATATTTTTTAGGTCCTTCTTTGCCTCATCCTTAACCGTCAAACGGACATCGACCTCCTCATCTCCCTCTGGAAATTCATAAAGAACGGATCCCTCAAGGGCCGCACGAAAAGTCGCCGTGATATCGGTCGGGCTAATGCTCAACCTTTTAACCTTTTCCCGTTGAAAATCAATTTTATGTTCAACAATTTTAATCGGTTCTTCAATTTCCACATTACTAAGATACGACTTGGTCTTCATATATTCGGCTAGTGCTTGTGCAGCGGTCTCTCGCAACTCATCATTGTTTTCCTGGACCAAAACCTCAATAGGACTACCACTGCCTTGACCCCATCGGCTTTTTTGAAAAACAAGTTTTTCCAATCCTTCAACCGATTCAATTTTCGGCTTCCACATTGCAATAAGCTGGTCAGCTGACTGCCTACGTTTTTCCTTAGGCACAATCTCTATTGTCATACGAAACTGATTCTCTTGAACCTCTCCACCTCGTCGGCTGCGGGCGATTTCTGTACGATACCCAACGATCTCTTTTCCGATATAAGGTTTTAAAATATCTTCTATTTTTTGGGTCAAATCGGCCGTGTCAATCCGGTCGGCTTTTTTAGGGGCAAACCCTGACAGCACAATATCCCTGGTCTCTTCATTTGGAAACATTACGAAATTCATTTTGGTTTTGACAATCCATCCCGAAAATAAAAGCAACACGACAAAAATGATAAAGACGATTCCCTTTTTCGGAAGAATGTCCTGTAAAATCTGTCCGTAATAGTCCTCAATTTTCTCAAACCAATGTCGTTTTAATGTCTTCTCTGGAAATTTTTCATCACTCTTGGGCTTCCTAAATCTAGGCACTTCAAAGTTCATGTGCCCCGGCAAGATAAAGAGCGACTCGAAAAGGCTGGCACCCAACATAAAGAAAATAATCGGCGGAATAAACTTATTCATGGCGGCATGGCGGCCTTCCATGTAAAACAGCGGAATAAACGCGATGCAGGTCGTTACAATACTTGCCATAATCGGTAAAAAGACCTGAGTCGTTCCATCAACAGCAGCGTCTCTGGAATTTATACCTCTAGAACGTAAACGTCCAATATTCTCTGCAACCACGATGGCATCGTCCACGACAATTCCCATAACAATAATAACTCCGGCGAGTGTTGTATTATTAATCGTGTAGCCCATCATCAGACCACCAATTAAGGTAAGACAGATAGTGAAAGGAATTCCCATAGCTACCCATACACCGGATCGCTTATTAAGAAATAAAAATAACATAACCAAAATTAAAACAAAGCCCAATGCCCCGTTTAAAGAGATAATCGACAACCGATTACGAACATCGATGGATTCGTCATCCAGTAAAACAATGTCGATAGGAACATCGGCCAAAAAGTTTTCGCGGAATTTTTCGACAAACTCCGTAACAGCATCCAAAGATTCCAAAATTCCAACGGAACTGTTTTTAACAACGTTAAACATAACCGCCTCATGCCCGTTGACCTTGGTAATTTCCTTACCTTTATCGAAATCGCGGACAACCTCAGCAATCTCCTTAAGTGGTATGGCCTGGCCCTCAAATCCAGCCTGAATGTAAAGTTCGTTTAATTTTTCCGGTGTGTCCAGCTGGGCGCTAATAGTCACTTTTGGTTCATTCTTAACCTCAATATGACCGACCGGCTGACGGGCGTGGTTGTTAGTGACCTCCCGGCGAACCTGGCTGAGCGGAATGTTGTAGCGAATCAGCTTTTCAGGATCAACCTTGATCTGGATTTCTTCCTGAAAATATCCGGAGCGGTTAACGCTATGGACCTCTTTCAGATTAACCAATTGATTTTCCAGGGAGATAGCATACTGCTGTAAAAGTTGACGTTCCTCCGTAGTCAAAAGGTGCGCGCCTGTATAGATGAGGGCGACGTCAATAATAGCCTTTTTGGAGGTTTCAAAAACGCGGACATTCGGATCATCCCGGATATCTTCCGGCAGGCTTACCCCGGAAACGGCGTTACGAATTTCCATAATCGCCTCGTCCCTTTTAGGATAACCCTGTTCCAGTTCCACATTAACGCGCGCACTGCCTTGGCTGGAAGTACTGGTAACACGATAAACACCGTCAAGCCCTTCAACAGCATCTTCTATTTCTTTGGTGACAAAATGTTCGACCTCTTCGGCGGTGGCCCCGGGATAATTGGAGGAAATACGAACGGTATCAAAGGTAACATCCGGCAGCTCTTCTTTTTGAATATTCTGCCAGCTGACCACCCCGCCTAAAAGAACGGTAAAAAAAATAAGGTTGGTTAAAAGATGACGGTCAACAAAATAAGCGATAAGTTTTTTTAACATACTTTCTTCCGGTGATATTAGCACAATGCGGAAGGCCTCCGCAGTCTTATATTACTTAATCTTAGACCTATAGAATAGAAAAAAGTTTCATAAAATTTGATTTTTTTTATTTGGGGGGAGACAAAAAAAGGCCATCATTTGATGACCTTTTGTCCTTATAACGTTTGCGGGTTGATCATTTTGTAAAAAGTGTCCCGACACTCAAACAACACACTAATCCGGGCTTGCTTTTGCCTTCACCAAAAGGTGCTGCTGATAGGCCAAGGCCCAGATTAGTCCGCAGATAAAAAAAGGCAGGATTGGTGCCGACATATTCACGGAGACTTCATCTGTTATACTGGCCACAAAATAGGCCAGACCAAAAAAAGGTGATAGAAAAGTAAGGGCATTGTCGTCTTGTCCAGACATCAGCCCTATCATCCATGGAAAAATTCCCCACCATAGGACCATCGTCGTAAATAAAAAAATTTTGTTTTTACGAAACGGCCCCAGCCGGAAAAACTCTAAAAATCCTGCAAAAGCAAAAACATAACTACTGAGCAAAAGAATTCCGACCAATGCATTCTGGACCATCCCCTTTCCGACAAGGACATAGGGAATCAGAAAGACGCCCCCTATGATCATATAAACGAGAATGGCAAAAAATCCTGTCGCTCCATCGTCAAAGATGCTTTTCCTTACCAAACCTTTTTTTGTATGCAAAATATACTTTGATCTCTTAAAATAATCCGGAATGCAAAAAAGGGCCATACCTATTCCGGCCCCGACATACAAAACGCCATACGTAAATAGCTCCTGCCCGTAGAAAGCGTCGAAAGAACGGGGGTAGTAATAGTACCCCCTATGCTCTGTAAGCGCGTCAAAGTCTTGAACTCCTGCCACAAAAAAACCTGCCACCATAAAAAATAAAAACGTACAAAAACAAAGTAAATCACTCTTTGACCAAACGGGACTGTTTGGCATACGAAAAATTCGTCTCATCCCATTTATCATTAACCAAAACAAGGGGATCTGCGTAGCGGCCTGCATAACAATAAGCGGAGCCTTCATGGTATAAAAATGTCCGCTAAAATAAAATGCTTTATCCGAAGTCACATATCCTATGGCGGTAAAACCTAATAGGTGGGAGAAAAACGGGGAAGAAATCGTAAAGAGATGATAAAATATGAATGGCCCGCCCAAAAATATAAATAATAATATAAGTCCGAAGGGATTTCTCCTCTTCCTCGTGCTGGATGACAAAGCAATGGTCGCTGCTACCGTATGAAAAAAAGCTCCCGAAAGGATTAGTGAAACATTCATAAGCAATATTTGAGAAACGGTTATATCGATAGAGAAAACAAAGAATAATTCTACAACAAATAGAAAAAAGAAAACGGCCCATTCAAACCATGCGCTCCCAAAGATAAGGCCAAATACCTTAGCCGCAACCGATTCCGGTGAATTGCGATGAAAATCCAGCGTCGCAGACGTTCGTTCACGTGACCCCATATGTCCCGCGAACAATGTTCCCTGAACCAGCAACACCACTATTTGTAAGCCTACGGTCACGCCAAATAACGTTTTTGCAACAACCTTCGGTCCGGCATTGGAAGAAACAACCATATATGACAAAAAGAAGATACTTAATATTAGCGTGCCAAAACAAAAAATCTGAACGGGACGAGCTCGCTCATACCAACAACTTAAAAACAAGGCGTTGTTTTTTAAATTCAGGAAATTCAAGAAACCTCCTTTGCTCCAACCTTAAGAAAGATGTCTTCAATGTCCTCCTTTTTAACAGAACACTCCTCAAGAAGAACATTACTTGTGATTAACTTATTTAAAAGCCGAAAGGCCGTTCCATCGTCACTTTGAAGGTGAACGATATATTTTGATTTATCCTGGGAAATCTGCTCTTGGGATACCCCCTCAGAGGACAAGATTTTTTCAAACACAGGAAGGCCCTCTTCCTCCTTCGTAAACCGAACCATCAACTTTTGTGCGCCGCCGGTTTGCTTTCTGATATCTTCAATACCACCTGCCATAATAAGATTACCTTTTTCCAAAATGATTACCGAATCAACAAAATCACTTAGCTCGGAAAGGATATGGCTGGAAATTAAAATCGTGACACCGTTGGTGCTGACCTCTTTCAAAAGATCCCGTATCTGTTTGCGGGCAATAGGGTCCAAGCCGCTGGCCGGCTCGTCCAAAAATAGAATTTTTGGATCTGTCTCAAGAATTTTGGCCAAAACAAGACGCTGCCGCATCCCGCGGGAAAGTCCCTTTATAAGAGTATCTCTTTTTATCGTTAAATCCACCTTCTGCAGCCACTTTTCGATACTGACCGATCGGTCACCAGCTTTAAGCCCATAAGCAGCGGCAAAAACATCTAAATATTCCCAAACTTTCAGATTTTCGTAAACAGGTGAAAAATCCGGCATATATCCGATATGCGCCAAGGCTTTCTCCCGTTGCGTTTCCAAATTAAATCCGTTGAGAAGAATCGTCCCCCTTTTTGGTTCAAGGATGCCCGCCAGAGCCTTTATCGTGGACGTCTTTCCTGCGCCGTTGGGTCCAACAAAGCCGTAAATCTTTCCTTTTTCCAAATGAAATGAAACATCATTAACGGCTGTGACATCATCATAATCTACCCGCAACTGGGTGACCTCTACGACGTTCATACAACTCTCCCTAATAAATATCCAAAAATAATTATTATAAATATAGCAAAAATTTTTGTGGAATTAAACCTTTTAAAACTGTCTTTGTGTTCCTGCCCAAAGGTCCGTTCAACCCTTGGATGGGTTAAAAAAGGTCCATCATAAGATGGGTTTTTACCATTTGAGATTTTCGGCCAACCTTGTATAGCCGTCAAAAACCCGAAGAGGAGAAATTATATTGTTAAAATTTAGCCATTTTTTCTATTATTAAGAATCAAAAACAACATGGTTGCGGTGAGGGCCGAATAAAGTGCAGCCGGGCGAAAATGGGAAAGGGGGCCGTATAGCTCTCCATATGTCCCTAATTTGTCCGCGACGGCGCCTGCAATAACCTCACTCCAAATTCTATCGATCCAAAGAAACAATCCCCAAAAAATAATTATAATTATCGACAACGCTTTTTTCATACAAAGATTATACATTCAAAATAACCCCCCTTCAACCGATAAATCGCGGGGTGTTGCCGAAAAGCGACCCCAGCGGGATTGCTGGCTCTCGATCGTTCGCCAGGAATGAATGTTTTTCTTAAAATATTTTGTAGAAACAATCATTGGGACCCGAACGTCCCTCGGCCGTTTGCAGACCATCCGTGAGGCCGTAAACATTTTGGGCCCACCTAAAAAGGTGAGCCCAAAATATTGGCGACCCCAGCGGGATTTGAACCCGCGCTACAAGAATGAAAATCTTGTGTCCTGACCGGGCTAGACGATGGGGTCACAATGTGTCTTGCGGTAAATTTGTTTTTCTATTATATGCAAGAATTGTTTACGGTCAAGTAAAATTATCCCGTGACTATTCCTCTTCCTTATGGACAACTATAGCCACCGAACTAACTTCATCTTCCGGCTTAAGCTTGATCAGCCGCACACCCTGGGCACTTCGGCCGGTCTGGCGGATGTCGCTTGGCGGGCAACGCACAATCATGCCGCTTTTGGTAATCGTCATCACCTCATCATCCGGCATAACTGGCAGGGAGCGAACGACTAACCCATTGCGGTCGGTGACCTTAACGTTGATAATTCCCTTGCCACCGCGGGACTGTGTCCGGTATTCTGAGAAGTCAGATCGTTTTGCATACCCCTTAGCCGTTACCGTAAGTAAGGTTGACCCGGTTTTCCCAACATCGTTGGAAAACAGAAGCATGCTAACAACTTCGTCATTTTTACCCAGATTGATACCACGAACACCCTTTGCGCTGCGTCCCATTTCCCGGATTTGTTTTTCCGCAAAGCGCAAAGCTTTTCCTTCACGGGTAGCCAGGAGAATATCGTTTTTCCCGTTACTTACAGACACACCGATTAAACGGTCATCTTTCACCAGCCCCATTCCCACAATGCCGGCCTTACGTGGATTACTAAACGCGGAGAGATTTGTCTTTTTCACGTTTCCTTTGGCCGTGGCCATAACAAGAGAAAAGTCTTCCGTAAATTCTTTTACAGCTACAATCGCGCTAATCTCTTCATCTTTTTCGAACGACAAAAGGTTAACGATATTTTTTCCCTTCGCGTTACGTGACGCGATCGGAATTTCATAAACTTTTAGCCAACGCACAATCCCTTTGTTTGAAAAGACAAGAAGATAATCTTTGGAGGATGCGATAAATAAATGTCGCACAAAGTCTTCTTCTTTTGTCGACATGGCTGTTACGCCACGGCCGCCGCGTTTTTGTTTTTTATACGACGACACGGCGATACGTTTGATATAGCCGGTATTCGTAATTGTAATCGCCATATCTTCTTCGGCAATCAAGTCCTCTACCTCAATCTCTTCGGCCTTAGCCGCAATTTCCGTGCGACGCTCATCACTATATTTCTTTTTAATCTCGACCAACTCGTCTTTAATCAAGCCTTCTATTTTCTTTTCCGAGGCTAAAATGGCCCTATAATTATCAATATCCTTTAATAGCTGCTTGTATTCTTCCTCAATTTTATCCCGTTCTAGCGCCGTCAATCGCTGTAATTGCATTTCCAGAATGGCCTGGGCCTGAATTTCACTGAGGCCAAACTTTTTCATCAAATTAATTTTTGCTTCGGCCGTACTCTTGGATTTACGGATCGTCTTGATAATTTCATCAATATGATCAATGGCGATACGTAACCCTTCTAGAATATGGGCCCGTCGGAGAGCACGATCTAGTTCGAACTGCGTGCGCCGACGAATAACAACACGGCGGTGATCAATAAAATGCCGTAGGATCTCTTTAAGATTTAAGACCTTTGGCCGGTTATTGACCAAGGCAAGATTGATAATCCCAAAAGTCGTTTCCATTTGGGTATGTTTGTAAAGGTAATTCAAAACGATCTGCGGTTCCACGTCACGGCGAAGCTCGACGACCACACGAATTCCATCTTTATCGGATTCGTCGCGAATGTCGGTAACTCCTTCAAGTTTTTTCGCCTGAACAAGGTCGGCAATGTTTGTAACAAGATTAGTTTTATTGACCTGATAGGGGATTTCCGTTATGACAATCGTATCTTTATTTCCTTTTTGCCGTTCAATATTGGCCCGCGCGCGAACAGTTAACTTTCCTCTTCCCGTCGCATAGGCATTTTTAATACCCTCTTTTCCACAGATTATCCCCCCTGTGGGAAAGTCCGGGCCCTTAATAATACGATTTAGTGCTTTAACATCGGCGTCGGGGTTATCTATCAGGTGAACAACACCATCGACAACCTCTCCAAGATTATGTGGTGGTATATTTGTCGCCATACCAACGGCAATACCCGAACTGCCGTTTACGAGTAGGTTTGGAAACTTAGCCGGTAGTACTAATGGAATTTGTAAAGAGTCATCATAGTTTGGACCCCAAGCAATTGTCTCTTTGTCGATGTCTTCTAGAATCTCTTCTGCAAGTCGTGTCATGCGGACTTCTGTGTACCTCTGTGCTGCAGGAGAATCGCCATCAATAGATCCGAAATTTCCTTGACCATCGATGAGTGGGTAACGCAAAGAAAACTCTTGCGCCATTCGAACCATAGTATCATAAACCGCTGTATCACCATGTGGGTGATACTTACCGATCACATCACCCACTACACGTGCTGATTTTTTATAAGGCTTTGCATGCGTATTACCGAGCTCGTGCATGGCATACAACACACGCCTATGAACTGGCTTAAGACCATCGCGCACATCTGGCAAAGCACGACCGACAATAACACTCATCGAGTATTGCAAATAGGCTTCGCTCATTTCTTTTGAAATATCTACGTCAGTTACATGTTTTTGTGGCTCAGTATTATCCATTTTTCACCTAATTTTTATACGTCTAATTCACGCGCTAAAAGAGCATTATCTTCAATAAATTTACGTCTTGGTTCTACTTGCTCACCCATTAAAACGCTAAAAGTTTCATCTGCTAGCATAGCATCATCAATTGTAACTCGGAGCAAATGCCTATTTTCTGGGTTCAGCGTTGTCTCCCACAATTGCTCAGGATTCATTTCTCCTAGCCCCTTATATCGCTGAACATAAAAGCCTTCTTTACTTGCTTCCATTACATAATCACTAAACTCTACATACCCGTCCAATTTA
>JAGQKQ010000052.1 GCA_020430005.1 Candidatus Omnitrophota bacterium | reverse complement strand
TTGCGGAAGTCATGCAATCAAAGGCCTCCGCTAATCCGATAATCCTCGCTTCAATACAAATTTCGTCGCCTTTTAAACCATATGGATATCCCGAGCCATCCGGCCGCTCATGATGCTGTTCAACAATCGGGACAATATCTGAAAAAATGGGAAAACGATTCAGAATCTGAGCCCCCGCCTGCGGGTGAGATTTAATCGTTTCATAAGCTTTACGAGTTAATAAAGTCTTTGCGTTCACAATATCTTCTGAAATAACCATCAGGCCGATATCATGCAACAACGAGGCCCTGATAATCTTTTCGATATTCGTTTCAGAAAAACCCAGCTCTTTGGCGATTTCCGTACTGATTCTTGAAACCGCGAGGGCATGGCCATGACCAAAACGATACCGGCTTTCCATAATGCCCGCGAAGGCATAGAGATAATCCATCAAGTCTTCCTTGCTGATGGATGGCACCGCCTCTTCCTGAGGCTGCAAACCGGCAAACAAGTCTCGCTTCAAAATACGGTGATGCCCGCCAGGCGTTTTAAATGTTTTAATCTTGTCCTGATAGACCAATTTCTTCATGGTCGACAAGCTGATATTTAAAATATCTGCGGCCTGACTAAGCGTTAAAAATCTGTCTTCGTCTCTGTAAGAATTCATATATTTACGTGTAAAATCGGTTTAATTTAAGTGAAAGTATATTCCTTATGTGTTACCAGAATGTGAAGGAAATGTGATATTTTTGCGAACTTACGTCCCAAAATAGGTCCGGCCGGCCAGAATTTCTTTAACCTTATTAGAGAAAAGAAGATAGAAAAAAACGGCTTTTTCGGCCTTTTTCCTCCATTTTGTCCAGTTTCATTGACTCTGCGGAAAATTTGTGATAAATTACATCTTCCTTTTCATAGAAACCCCCGATTTGTCCCCCGAAAATCTTCAGATTTTCACTGAAACAAAACCCCATCCCCCGGAAAGGAATAATCATCATGACCAAAAAAGAGGCCGGAAATTCCCTCATCCCTCAGAAATTTATTGAGAATAAAATTCTAGTCATTCTGGATCAAAAAGTTATGTTGGACAAAGACTTGGCAGAGTTATATGCCGTTGAAACAAAATATCTCACACGCCAGGTCCGTCGCAATAAAGAGCGTTTTCCAGAGGATTTTCTTTTGATACTCACACAAGAAGAATTTACAAACTTGAAGTGCCATTTTGGCACTTCAAGTTGGGGAGGCACCCGCAAACCTCCTATGGCCTTTACAGAACACGGCATTCTTATGCTTTCAAGTGTTCTGAAAAGCCCACGAGCTATTCAGGTCAACATTGAGATTATGCGTATATTTACCAAGCTGCGTAAGATGACAAATTCTCACAAAGAGTTAAAAAAGAAAATTGAAACCATGGAACAAAAATATGACTACCAATTCAAGATCGTCTTTGACGCTATCAAAAAATTACTCGATCCCCCTGCCGAGCCCAAGAAACCCATTGGGTTTCGGCCATAATTTGTAACAGAAACACATCACCCGGAAAGGAATAATCATGACAGAAAAGAAAGCCTATACAAAAAACCCTTCATTAATCCCTCAAAAACACATCGAAAATAAAATACTTTTTATTCGAGGACATAAGGTTATGCTTGACAAAGATTTAGCAGAACTTTATGAAGTACAAACCAAAGTTCTTAATCAGGCTGTTAAACGTAATTTAGATCGTTTTCCGGAAGATTTTATGTTCCAGATGACCAAGGAAGAATTTGAAAATTGGAAGTCACAAATTGTGACTTCCAATCAGGCCGAAAAAACCTCTTTAAGGTCACAAAATGTGACCTTAAAACAGGGACAACATCGCAAATATTTACCGTATGTCTTTACAGAACAAGGAGTGTCCATGCTTTCTAGCATTCTGAATAGTAATCGTGCTATTCAGGTCAATATCCAGATCATGCGAACCTTTACAAAACTTCGTGAATTAATGACAACACATAAAGAGCTGAGACAAAAGATTGAAACCATGGAACAAAAATATGACTACCAATTCAAGATCGTCTTTGACGCTATCAAGAAACTGCTCGATCCCCCTGCCGAGCCCAAGAAACCCATTGGGTTTCGGCCATAATTTTGATAGATCCCCGCGGAAGCGGGGATCAAGAAATAATGAAAGGAAAAACGATGCTTGCAAAGACTTATAGTTACGGAATTTTGGGCATTGATGCCCATAAAGTATGTATTGAGGTGGATATTACCCGCGGCCTGCCGGGCACAACTATTGTCGGCCTGCCGGATAATTCCATTAAAGAAAGCCGGGAGCGTGTTCGCTCCGCGATTAAAAACAGCGGCTACAAATACCCCGGACAAAAGACAATCCTAAACCTCTCTCCCGCTGATACCAAAAAGGAAGGCCCCTCTTTCGACTTAGCCATGGCCCTGGGCGTGCTGGCTGCCAGCGGACAAATTTCCGGTGAACGCCTGGCGGATTACGCGATTATAGGGGAGTTGTCTTTGGACGGTCAACTTCAACCGGTTAACGGAACATTATCTATCGCCATCGCCGCGGCCAAAGATCAGTACAAAGGAATTATCCTCCCTACCGCCAACGCGCCCGAGGGATGTTTAGTTAATAACATTCCTGTCTTCGCCATGAAAACATTACAACAGGCCATTCAATTTCTGGAAAATCCATCGTCCCACCAGCCTTTTCCGGTAAAAACAGAATTTTCTATTTCCGAACAATTGTACGATGTGGACTTTGCGGATGTGAAAGGACAAACCTATGTCAAACGTGGTTTGGAAATTGCGGCAGCCGGAGGACACAATGCTTTGATGATCGGGAATCCCGGGACCGCGAAATCCATGCTTGCCCGGCGATTCTCCACTATCCTTCCGGAAATGACAAGAGAAGAGGCCCTGGAAACCACAAAAATTTATTCAGCGATTGGCGCCTTAAAAAACAAACAAGGTTTAGTTACCCAACGGCCGTTCCGGTCTCCTCATCATACAACATCCGCAGCGGCCATTGTCGGCGGCGGAACCATTCCCCGTCCCGGAGAAATTACCTTAAGCCATAACGGTGTTTTGTTTCTGGACGAGCTTCCTGAATTCAGCCGGCATGTTTTAGAATCGTTACGGCAGCCTTTAGAAGATCACACAGTCACAATCGCACGGGCGAATAAAACGATTCAATTCCCCTGCCGTTTTATTCTTATTTGTGCCATGAATCCCACCCAACACGGACGGCTGGAAAACAATCCGCATTCTTATCACCAAATGGAGAAATATTTATCCCGACTTTCCGGCCCGCTTTTAGACCGTATTGATATTCATTTAAGCGTTCCCGATCTTCCCGTTAAAGATTTATTCAATAAACAATCATCGGAATCTTCCATGGAAATCAAGAAACGTACCGTTGCGGCCCGTCAGAGACAACGTGATCGTTTGAAAAATACCGGTATCAGCACGAACGCCGCCATGAATTTTAAACTGATTCGGAAATTCTGCGCGTTAGACAAAAACAGCGAGTTATTATTAAAATCGGCGATTGAAGACTTAAATTTGTCGGCGAGAGCGCATGATAAGATTCTGAAAGTCGCGCGAACCATTGCCGATTTGAATGGTTGTGAAAATATTCAGGAACATCATATTTGTGAGGCCATCCAGTTCCGCAATCTGGATAAAATCCGCACATAAGACCAACGACACTTATTGAGATTGGATGGTGATAACTTGATTAACCTGGGCGTATTCAACGTTTCCGTCTTTCATAAACTGCAGGGCAAGGACCTTTAAATTCATGGATGCCTTATTAAATTTGAACAGATAGGTGGGTTTGATGTCGGAAGTCTCGGCGTTTTTCGGCCTGCGCTTGGCCCGTTCAGGAAATTTCTCAGCGATTTCCTCATCAGACATTACATGAGAAAAAACCCGTTCAATGCTTACCAGTTCATTTTGACGGGCGAGATTGTTCAGATAAATTCCCATATCCAAATCAGCAATATCGCGTGTTCCGTTAATAACTTCTTCAATTTGCTCAATATGAATCGACTCGCTGTGAAACTTTACAATTAATTCTCCCTGAACATATTCCCGCTGCTGCCCCTCTTCTTTCGGCATAGACGCCGAAGCGCAAACAATGGCCGGTATAAAAAATAATATGGACCAGCAAAGAAAAATCTTTTTCATCATCGGTTACTCCAACAAAAAAGCATCCATATAAACCGGATGCCTTTTTGTTAATCTTTTCGAAGAGCTTTTAGAAATTCAAACCTAAACGCAGACCTGTTTCCAATGTCTCGTTTTCCGGTTCCAAACCATAACCCGTTAAAACACCACCGTAGGTAATAGGCGAAATGTCAGAATCGTCAATATGCCAAAAACGGACAAACGGTTCAATAAATATATCAAAATTTTCATCTTCCCGACGAAACTCCAGAGATCCGCGGGCGCCATATCCCTGATCCTGGTCATTTTCGACCGAATTTAAACCGGCAACAGCGTCACCCAGATGGCTTTTTTGCCGGCCATAAAGAAAAATATCAAATTCTACATTAACTCCAAATGTCCATGAGGTCGTAATCGGTGTCACTAAATCCACACCTACCGGAATATAAATGTAATTGGACTCGCGCTCATAACCCGCGTGTCCTGTTGTTGTAATCTCTCCCGAAGAATCATCATTTAAATAGCGGTAACCAATACCGGTATAGGGTTTCAAAATGGTCATTTTTCCAAGCGCGGCTTCATAACCGCCAAGAATCCGGCCTTCAAAAACAAAATCGTTAATACCATCTAACGAACCGCTATTGACCGAGGTATAATCCACAATACCAAACGCAAAGCGCCCGTCTAACTGTAAAAGGAACGGATCATCCTCCACAGTCGCGTCCTGACCTAAAAATGAACTGAAATATCTGGTATAAACACCGGCCAGTCCATAAAACATCCCGGTGTCCTCCATAAATCCAGGCTCTTCATAATTAAAATAATAAACTTCGGCCGCCAGATCAACATTATCCTTAGGACTGGCCTGCGCGTTAACAGATATTCCCGCTATAATCAGTAACGTCACACTTAAAAATAAAAATAATTTCTTAATCATAGTTTCTCCTTAAAATTTTTCCTGAAAAGATTTTCCTTAATATACGGCTTTTATTATAACAATAAATTGCTTCAATTACACCGAATTCACTATTTTTTATGATTATTCCACCTGAAACTCTTTTACCCACACAAGCTCACAGGCATGCGCTCCTGTATCCGTACGGCTCAAGGAGCTGTTCCAATGCCATCCGTCTTTGGCCGAAACATTCACTAAATATCCCTTAAAAGAAACAATCTCCCCTTTCCGGACGCTTTGAATGGCCTTGGCCACTTCTTTATCGGCAGGAATAAGGTGCATATTGGCACTATGCGAGGCAATCTCACTCTTTAAAATCGGCGGTTCACTATAGCGATAAAAATACCAGCGATTGGATTGGGAAATTTTCAGTTCTTTCAATACCTTAAAATCCGACATCACCCCCCAACCCAATGCCAAATCGACCGGCACCAAGTCTGTTTCTCTGCCCAAAAAATAACGTTTGCGGCTTAATACCCGCGCTTTAATATTAAAATAAGCCTTTGGAATAATAGTATAATCTTTATGTGTAAAGGAAGATGGTAACGCCGACTCGCTCTGAACCGGCTGAGAACGCAAGGCCCCATCCGGGTTATCCCTAACCCAGATACTGTGTGACCATTGGTAATAGATCCCGCCCACGATAATCAAAATAAGAACTATATTTTTTAAATATTTCATATCATTCTAAAAGTGTTAGAAGACTATGCCCGTTTCAATATAAACCGATAACTCCAGGCAGCAGCAATGCCCCCTACCGTTATGGTTGTTATTGTATACGCCGCAAAGATTCCTGTCAGGCCATAAATATTTTTTAAAATAAACGCCGTTGGAATAAATAAAACGAACATCCGCGCAACCGATATGATAACCGCCGGAACAGGATGCCCTGATCCATTAAAAACGCCCGAAGCAATAAAGATAATCCCGTGCGCGAAATACGCAACCGGGATAATATAGAGAAACATTTGACCATAATGAATAACCACCGGATTGTCGTCAAACAATCCCATAATCGGGCCGGCGAATAATGCCAACAGGACCGCTTCAAAGAGACCAAAGTATAAACAAAAACGATAGCTTAACCGCAAACCGTGAAGAATCCGGTCAAAGCGGCCTGCCCCCATATTCTGTCCGACAAACGGACCGGTAATCGCCGACATCGCCAGAAAAATAATAAAAGCAAACATCTCAACACGGCTGGCGGCGCCAAATGCCGCTACAGCCTCTTCTCCAAACAGTGCGACCATACTCATAATAATACCGGCCCCTACAGGAACAATCATATGCGTTCCAGCGGCCGGAAAGGCGACATGCGCGATGGATTTCCATGCGTCAACAAGCGTCGAAAAACGAGGCAGACGCAGCGTAATAAATTTCTCGCGAAAATATAAGATGAAACTTGAAGCAAAAAATGTAAAGACCCAGGCAATAACGGTTGCAACCGCCGCACCCTTAATTTCCATACGAGGAAATCCGAACATACCGAAAATTAAAATCGGATCGAGAATCAGATTTAATAAAGACGAAATAATCATAATAATCCCCGGCCAAAGCATATCCCCCGTTGCGCGAATGATATAATTCCCAACCATAGGAACTACAAGAAAAATCATTCCGCCGTACCATACGTTAATATAATCTTTAATCAAAACCATTTGCTCTTCATTAGCCCCGATCAAACGAAACAATGGATCAACGGTTAATAATCCCAAGATTAAACAAGTACCAACAACAGCCAGAGAAAGAATTAAAGCACCGATAGATAGATTCTGAATCTTGGTCAGGTCATGTTCGCCAACAGCGCGCGCGACCGCCGAGGATGTCCCTATTCCCAAACCGATCGCCAAATTCGTTACGACCATAATGACAGGAAACGTGAAACTAATCGCCGCCAAATGAGTTGTACCCAGCTGCCCGATAAAGATCGTATCAACGAGGTTAAACGTCATAATCGCAAACAGTCCCCATATCATCGGAACTGTTAATTTGATAAGAAGCGGTCCGACAGGTCCGTCGATTAATTTGGCTTTGTTGATTTTATTTTGGCTGGACATGGATAATACTTTAAGAATGGCTGGTACTGGTTAGACGTTGTTTTTTAAAACGGGCGGAATATTGTTTATCCCTGGTTAGCAAGACCTTAACCGGGACCTTGAAGGATTCCATATGGGAACGGCAATATTTCTTTATACCTTTAATAAATTCTTTCTCCTCTTGTTCAACACGCGGCGTGACACGGGCACAAACAATTTGTCCGGTAATCGGATTATTTTCTCCAAAAACCGAAACCTCGACAACATTTTCCATTTGCTGAATAACACTTTCAACCTCCGCCGGATATACTTTTTGTCCACCGACGTTAATCAATTCAGACGTTCTTCCCAAAATACGGATGTATTCTCCGTCCTGTTCAACAGCATCCTCTGTGTTAAACCATCCGTCCTCTGTAAACGGCGACGGTGCGTTTAAATAACCCAGCATACTACTCTCGGCCTTAATATGAAGAATACCATCGACAATACGTGTTTGAAAACCTTCCCCCCCAACCTTCATCCACAAGGAATCGGAACTTTTTGACTTTGAAGAAAGAATTCCCACCTCGGACAGTCCATACGTTTGAAGGATATCGACATCGGGAAAAACCGCATGCAATCGTTTCAATGTCGACTCGGGCATCGGTTCTGTTCCATAGGTAATCCGTTTTAAAGAACTTAAATCAAAATTCTGATACGCCTCGCTCAGAAGAATTAAATTTAAAAACGTCGGCGATGTTGGCAACAGCTCAACACGATACCGTTCTATGGTCGACAAGACCGTATCCGGATTTCTATCCTGAACGGTAATCACGCAGCCGCCGTTAGCCAGCAAATAAAATAAGGTGTTAATTCCACCAATATGATCATAAAGCAGAAATGTAACTGCCCGCAGAGATTTTCTTGGCTTTTTATATTTATTCAAAATCGAAACGAAGTCATGCACAACCGCCTTGCTTTCTCCCGTCGATCCCGATGAGAATAACACAAGACCGGGATGTTTTTTCTCTCTCAATACATTATAGAAAGGATATTCGGGGTCATAAGGCAATCGTGAAAGGGAAATTTGATCATCAGAATCAACAGCTAAAACATATTCCGGTTTCGCAATAGAAAAGAATTCTGCTTTTTTGGAGATAACCGTTTTTGTTAAAGGCACAACAATGGAACGATGATCAATCAGTGCCAGCAAAACGGCAATGGCATTAGGAGAAAAGTCTGCTTCCAGCACAACCACATCACCGGGGGCGATATTCCGGGTCTGAATTTCTGTCTGATAATGACGAACCCGGTTTAACAGCCATTCATAAGAATAAACTTTATCCCGCCAGACAACAGCATCTTCTTTCTTATACCGCTCAAAATTATTTAAAAGAAAATCAATCATCATTAACCGGAAACTCCTCCAAGATAAATCACCTGTCCTGTAATAAAACCACTGGCCGGATTAAGAAAAAAATCCATAACATTAATAATGTCATCAAATGTTCCCAGCCGTCCGATGATCTGTTGTTTAAGAAGATCCGCAATTTTTTCGTCAGGAACGGCATTAATCAAATCTGTTTTAACCGGCGTTGGTCCTATCGCGTTAACTGTTATTCCGTATTCCGCGAATTCTCCGGCGAGGACTTGCGTTAAACTGACAACAGCCGCCTTTGATGAGGCGTAAATGGCCTCTCCTTGTAGTTTCAAAGGTACCGCGACGGTTGAAAAATTTACTATCCGACCGGTTTTATGTTTCTTCATTAACTTGGCCGCTTCACGGCAAAACAAAAATGTTCCAACGACATTTGTGTTCAAAACTTTTTGGACCGTTTCCATGGATGTTAACAGACTATGATTCATTGATGCCACACCGGCATTATTAACCAAAACGTCCAGTCGTCCATATTCTTTGCGGATCATCGCGAATAAATCTTTAACGGCTTTTTCGTCACTCACATCCAGGCAAATGTGCCGGTATCCTTTAAAATCCTCAGCCGATTTCCGGCTGCAGCCGACAACCTGCCACCCCTTACCGGTATAATACTCTACCAATCGGCGGCCGATGCCTTTTCGTGAACCGGTAATTAACATCACATTCTGGGAACTCATGACTGTTCCTCCAGACGGGATTGAATATATTCCGATAAGGTGGCTATGGTCCGAAAAGGACTGTTCTGGCGGCTCATCGCCTTTTCATCGGCAAGCGTTAGGGATTGCCCTGTTTCATCGCAAAGACGTTCTTCAACAGCGACGATCAAATTAACAAATCCGAGGGAATCCAACTGACGCCCCGGACCGAACAGGATTGTATTGGGAGTTTTTTCCAGATGATAGTCACTATACTCTTCATTGAAGTCATCGATGACGTCATAAATGACATTCATTATCTCGTCCGTTTTCATGGCACACTTTCTATTTTAAGATCAAACTGTCTTTCAAATCATCATGGGCGGTTAAAAACTGCGGAATAGAACGGCCTTTGTAGAGTGACTGTTCAATGTCTTCTTTTTGTTTCGCGAAATGTTCCGGCAGCATTTCAAAATCGATTAAATCATAACTGCCGTGAGGAGTTTTTAAGGCGAGCGGGCATATACCAATTTCCTGATAGCCCAAAAAGGTGTTCAACCGAACCGCCGATTCATTCGCTTGCGCACAGGCACAAAACAAACGCTTCATATCCAAGAGTTCAAAAGCCACACAATGGATCAAAAAACTGGCTTCCAAAATACCAAACGGGTTCATTCCTTCCTTAAAACAAACCCGGCCCCATTCAGCCGACCGCTCTTCGCGGTCAATATTATAAAGCGCCCCCGATCCCAGGGGTTGCTCTGTTTTTGCGTCCGTATAAATAAAAGAAAGGTCTCCCTGCTCCTGAGACTTTTTAAACCACGCCAGATGGGCCTCAACAGTAAGAGGCTCCCATTGAACCAGCCATCGGGCAACCTCCTCGCGGTTACGCCAGTTGACAATGTCCTGGGCATCAGACTCTTGCATAAGCCTTAAAAAGCCCCAAACTCCTTCAACGATAACCATTTTCACTCCTTAATTAGGGACGTACACCTTTTCCCCCTTTTTTATCTCCTAGTCATTAGTTCTTGGTGCCTTAGTAGAGCTTTTTTTGTTTCCAAAACACCAAAAGCTAGAAAACAGG
>JAGQKQ010000051.1 GCA_020430005.1 Candidatus Omnitrophota bacterium | reverse complement strand
CCAGTGATGCGGCGGAAGATAAAGCCGCATTATTAGTCATCGCCCAACTGCAAAAACAGGTTGAAGAACAAATTCGTGCCACTCAACCAAATCTTCCTTTAGAGACCAGAAAACAGCTCACAAAAAAATTATTAAATGAGCTAATTCATAAAGAGCGGGACAAAGTCATGTCCAGCATTGCAAAAATTTCACAGAATATTGATGACAAGATTACGGCTTCCAGAGAGGCCCCTTATCTTTTAGCGTCAGATTCGTACTATTATTATCAACTGACTGAAAATCTTCTGGAAACCGGAAAAATGGCTGAAACAAAGAAAGGCAGCAAATATCTTAACCCCCTTATGCTCGCGCCTGAGGGACATTGGGAACCTTACAATCTTCATCCCTATATTGGTACCGCCGTTTACAAAGTCCTTAACTTTTTCCATGAAGGTATTGACCTGATGTACGCATTAAGCTTTACACCGCTTCTGATCATGACGCTCGCCTTGATATTCTTTTTTATAAACGGCCGTCTTCTGGGATGTCAGCCCCACCACATTTTTACTGCGTCGGTTTTCTTTTTATGCGCTCCCATTTTTGTCCGCCGGAGCATGTTCGGCTGGTATGATAATGATCCTTATAACACCTTTTTTCCATTGTGTATCCTGGCCTGTGTGTTTTATACCGACAAAACGCCTTCCGGCAAAAAGAAAGTTCTTCTGTCATTGTTAATCGCGGCCCTGCTATGTTTATACGCCCATTTCTGGCAGGGATGGGTGTTCTTCTTCGCAATTCTTGTCGGCGGTTTTGTAATCAACATTATTTTCCAGGGACTCATCCACAAAAACCGGTCGGCAGCAAAATCGGCAACTGCCTTCGCCTTAATTGTACTGGCTGGAAGTTTTGCCCTCATCAGTTTAACATTCGGATTGAAGGAATTCTTTGTTCTTTTTAGAGAAGGCTGGGTGGCGTTGAATAACTTTATGAACCCGCAGCTTTCGCCCTGGCCGGACCTTTACATCAGCGTCAGTGAATTACATAAAAGCTCGCTCCCGGAAATCATCGCTTTGACCGGCGGTTCCATTATTTTTACGATCAGTCTTTTTGCCTGTTTTTTAACAATCATTAAATCGGTGCGTGGCAATGATACAAATTTACCCGCCTTACCCTCGATTATCCTTATATTATTCTTCGCTGTCAGCTTATTTATCAGTTTAGGAGCACAGCGCTTTACATTATTGTTCCTTGTTCCGTTAGCCTTGCTATGCGCGCTTGGCATCCGATATCTGGATGAATTCTTCAATTATTCCTTCGCAAAAATCTTAAAGAATTCAGGAATACGAACCGCTGTCATTACCCTGATTATTGTCAGCGTCATCGCCATCCCTATCCATGAAATAAAAAAAGCCGTGCCGACCTTACTCAACCCTTTGTTCAATCAAACCTGGGAAAGGGTTTTAACAGAAATCCGGGAAAAAACTCCTGAAAATAGTATCGTAAACAGTTGGTGGCCGCCGGGACATTTTATCAAGGCGATTGCCAAACGCCGTGTCACCTTCGACGGAGCAACAATCAACGTGCCGCAGGCTTACTGGATGGCAAACTTTTTCTTAAGCAATTCTGAGGAAGAAGCCTTAGGCATTCTGAGAATGCTGAATAATAGCGGAAACCGTGCGACGGACTATCTTCAGGAACACGGCCTTCCCCTATCCAGTTCAATCGCGCTTTTAAAACAAATTATCGCAAAGAATAATTTTCATGCGCGTATGCTGTTGACCGCCGCGCTCAAGAACAATGATGACATTAATAATCTATTAACATTAACTCACACCACCCCGCCGCCATCCTATATTCTTGTTTATAACGAATTTGTTGATAAAAATCTGCAATTAACTTTTATCGGGAAATGGAACTTTAAGGCCATCGAAAGTATTAACGCCGACCCTAAACTCCTGGCTAACGTTCCCAGACACAATTCCCCGGAGTATATTGACTTTTTATGGAAATTGGTCGGTGGACAACATAAATACAGCCCTCCTTTGGCAATGGTCGCCGAAAGTAATGGCACTGTTCTTTTTGAGGAAAATTTAACTGTTAACCTGACAACACCACGGGCCGAAATCAATTCCTCTACATATGGAAAGGGCATCCCTTACAGTATTTTTTATGCGACAGATATTGATGTCATAGAGAAAAAGCAAGACTCCCCGACGCTGCCCTACAGTGTGGTTATCTATCAGGATGGCCCGGTCCGAAAAGCCCTGCTAATGGACCGATCTATTGCACAATCTATGCTAATCCGGCTTTTTGTATTTGACGGTAGAGGATTAAAGTACATTACTCCCCTGACATCTGTCACAGACCTAACAAAAAGAACCCAAATTAAAGTTTTTAAAGTGAATTGGACAAAGTTTCAGGAAGAAAATTAATTTTAGTATCCTGACCCTTTGGGCTGTTGCAGGCTGTTTTGCTGCAGCTGACGAATTCTTTCTGCGCCGGTTAAGTCATTTTCATTTGACCCATACCTTGCGGGCTCATTAGGATTGGCTTTCACGCGGACCGGCATTTCTCCGATACTTTTGTCTGCGAACGATGTAACGCTTTCGCTGGAAGCTGTGTTATTATCCCTAACCAAGGTACCAGTCGATTTTCTTTGCGCCGGAGTATTTAATAATGGTAATCCTTCAGTTGCTTTCGGAATATAGTTATTGGATCGTACCATATCTTCTAACTGTGCGGCCATTTGCTCATTACCGGACATTTTAAGTTTGGTAATCATTTCAAATGTTTTAAATTTTTCACCAACCATAAAGTAGGCCAACCCTAAACCAAACTGGGTTTGTGCTCCACCTTCGCTTTCCGTCGAAGCGACAACATCTTCAAAATAAGCAATGGCTTCTTTTGGTTCCGATTGCCCCAACAGATTTATCCAGGCCAGTGCCAGCTTTGAGCTATAAGCCTCGGGATCAATTTCCACCGCGCGCATACAAGACTTCTCGGCATTATCAAAATCGTTGACCCCATAATATACTTTACAAAGATTATCATACGCCGTTGCATAATTAGGATTAACTTCTACAGCTTTTTGTAGAGTCGCAATAACCTGTGACGGAGAAACACCCGTTTCTTTCTGGGCCAAAGCTAGATAGTTATAAGCCGGAGCTAATTCAGGATACATATCCAATGCTTTTTCATAAAGAGGAATAGCTTTTTTATAGTTTCCCTGACTGAACTCTGTCATAGCCTGTTCAAAAATTTGCTTTACAGTGTTAGCAATAGCTGCCGGGGAAAATAGAAAAAGAGTAAAAATAATAAGGAAAGAAAGTCTTTTCTTCATGGGGAAAAAATTATGCTGTTCAAAAACGCTTTATTCTTGTGAGGCCATCGCGATGGGTTCATCGTATACAACCATTTTCGCGACCTTCATTGCAACGGTGACTTCGCTTTCGGTCCCTCTTTTGGGAGTGAGGTTGTATTCCACAACTTTGAAAAGATCGTCGGAAGAATTGATCTCATAAATAAATTTCACAACCTTCGTAAAATCACCGCTCGCGTCGACATTCACTATGTACTGCGTGTAGTTTTCATCTTTTATTGTTTCTGAATAGATAATCTTGGCATCCATACTTAAACGCCGGGATAAGGATTCAATAGAACTGAGGATTCCGGAAATCACGTCATCCTCTTTTTTTGTTTCTTTGGTGAAAAATTTACTATAAAGATCGTATTCCTTAACAATTCGATCTTCCCGCTCCAATATCTTTAGGTCCCCCTCAATCTTCACATTCTGAAACCGTATTTCTCTTTCGACTTCTGTAACTTTATTTAATGCGGGTCTTAGAAACAGGAGATCAAACAAAGCGACCAAGACGGCCAAAACAGCGCAATAAAAAATTATTCTTCCTGTATCAGATAAGCCTGCGACAAATTTTTGTATCACGTCATTACTCCTCGTTAGGTTCTTCGGAAGCCTCGTCCTGTGCCGAAGCCAGTTTCAGGGCCATTTCAAAGGCCGTCACATCTTCACCCCGGTCTTTTTTACTGCTAGAGGAAACAACATCCGCTTCTTTAAATACCAAAGATTCTCTTAATTTAGGACGCCATTTGTATATGATCGAGTTTGTATTCGCAATTCCCTGAATACTTACAGCACCATCGCCACCAACAGCAATAGATGTCAGATAAATTTCGCGCGGCAGGTCCTGATACAATTCATCCAAAATATCGAGACTGATCATACGTTCATCAAAATAACGGCGGACCATACGGGTTTTTTCCGACATTTTTTCCAGCTTAGCCAGCTTCTCTCTTTTATCTTTGTAGTGGGAAATAATCTGATTTAGCTTCGCGTTCTTGAAATACAATCGTGTTCCGACAAAAACTCCCACGGCCAGAAGAAGAATAACACTTAAAAGCGCCGTGCGGAAAACTTCACGCCCCTGCATTTCCACGGATTTTTGCAGTTCCACCTCCTCCGGCATCAAGTCAACCTGAGCGCTTCGGGCTATTGAAGCAGCCGCCGCCAGATCCAGAAAAGAACGGTCAAAATATTCCCGGCTGATTTTCTTCGCCACGGCACCGGTAGCTTTAATATGATCTGTGTACGGACTGATTTCAACATTCCAATTCAGATTTTGGGATAGAACACCACTAAGTTTCTGCGTCAACTCGTCACTGGTGGTCAGAATATATTTTACAGGGACCAGATTAATTTCTTCACTCTGATAGGATTCTAATGTTTGCTTTAATTCATCGCTTAACTTGCCTTGCGCCCCAACCGCATCCTGGCTTAACTGCTCCCGGCCGATCGGAATGCTTCGGGTTGTTAAAGGAAGTCCATTCGTTGCGATAATAAAATCGGTAGAAGTCTTGCCGATATCGATAATTCCAATCGGTGCCGTTTCTGTTTTATATTTTTTGGAATTGCAGTAAACATCCGCAATTCCCTCTGGAGCAAAAAGAACTTTTCTAACCTTCACACCCGTTGAGTCCAGTGCAGAAATCCTTGTGCTGAAAACGCTCTTGTTGGCGATCACCAATAACACTTTTGTGTGTGTGCCGCTGGTTCCGATACTAATATGGCTGGCTTCAATTTCGTCGCGGGAAAAAGGCGTATGCCGACCGGCCTGAAGATTAACGATAGATTGAATCTCATCCGGATTCGATGACGGCACTTCGATATTTTTTGTTGTAACCATATTAGGCGGAACAACATACAATACATTCGCCGCTTTCTTATTAATCTTTCCCAAGGCTGATGAAATGGTTCGGGGCAAATCTGCTGGTGAGAGGCCTTTGACATCCGCGGCCGCTACATTGACAATCTTAGCGCCTTTTCCGGAGCCTTTAACATGAACAAATTTAAAATCTTCCTCTGTTAATGAAATGGCGATAAAATCACTGCTTTTATTAAGCATACAAAATTTCCATGAATTGTGAAGTTATACAGTTATTATTATAACTGATTATTCACATTAATATTAAAAAAAATGAATTATTTTTCACGCCAATATTCGATTTTATTTTCAGCCACATTGTACACACATTCCACTGTCATGCGCTGCTCATTATTTCTAAGACGCCCCTCACTGCGGACATAAAAGAAATTCGAATTGGTTTTAATCCGTCCCGCGTTATTCAGTGCGTCCAATAAACGAAAATTATGCACATCCATCTGAATGAATTTTTTCATTTCAATGGCGATATCAAACGGCTGATAAAAAATAAAGTCGTCCACGGTGGCATCTACTTCGTCAAATCCCTGGCGGACAACCAATAACTTATCGGCCAATTCTCCGGTAAAACCGATGGCAATCAAAACAATACGGGAAGCCGTATTAACATTAACCATACCATCTCCATAAACAGTGACATACGGCTTGATCCCTTCATAAACCGACTTCGTCATTCCCTTTACCAGCAACAATTCTTCTATACGATCAAAGAACGCATTTTTCTGGTCATAGGGATTTTCAAGATTTTTGTAATATCCTTCACTATCAAAGCCCGTAAGTTCTCGTTCATGAGGCTGACGCCAATCAATAATATATCCGGCCAATTCGGTAGATTCTTTTTCATCCGCCGGTGTGGCCAAACGGATAAGCCGGGCTAATGTATCAAAATCAGCGGTGTTAAGATTAATTTTACTCTCTTCATCAATAAGTCCGTAACGTTGAATATGCTCATTCTTGAGACCGTCAAAAAAATCATACTGGATTTTAATAACACCTTCACCAAGCTCGACATTGGAAAAACGCTCGGGATTATTGTGCCTGTACAACTTTCCGTACGGCGTATAGACAAATTTATTACGCCTTAAATCTTGTCGAAGAGCAGAGATCGCTTTTTTTACACCCGCTTCGGCAAGATAACGCAGGCTTGAACGGGATTCTATTTTAGAGAGAACAAGTATTTTCTGACGAACACTCAATCCGATATACGCGGATAAGATAACCAAAAAACTTAATACCCAAAGCGTAAAAATTAATATAGATCCCTGTTTTCTCCTTCGCCATAACATATCTAGTTCCCTACCGGCACATCAATAAATTTGCGCATGACACGATTCCCTTTTTTATCGCCGAAGGCCACTTCAATTTCAACAGCGGAAGGCGGAGTATCCATAACAGCCGGATTAGTAAATTCTCCATCATCGGTAAAATAGATATATCGAAACCGAACCCGTTCCACATTCTTTAAAACGACTGTTGCTGGAACCTTCTTTTCCCGGATAGCTTGACTGTAATTCGCCTGCCGGCGAAGCAGGGCCTTTTCATTCAGATCATACTCATAAGAAACCTGTCCGATTTGATCAATGTCTTCTCCTGATGACAGACTGCTGTCGGAATCTGGCAAGGTTTGAATAATGGTAGGAAAGGACAACTCGTTTTCTCCTCCTTCGTAAGAAATTCCGGAATATAAGAAAGAATTTCTTAGATCTTGTGTAATCTTTTCAAAGAAAAATACAATCTCTTGTTCAACAATCGCCTGACGACTTCGTTTCCAAACCCGTAAAGCGCTGCTTAAAGATGTATACACCGCGATGCTGATCAAGGAAATCAAGGAAACGACAACCAGAACTTCGATAAGTGTCATTCCATTTTTTTGATAAGATCCCCGGCGAAAAATCATTGTATGTTATATCTCTTTTGGAAAATAACCAATATAGGCGGATCGCGAGAGTCTTCGTGCCTGCTCCCCTTCCATCCAGGTAAAGGCAAGGTCAAGCTGAAAAATCTCCGAAAAATCTTCAACCTCCCCAAGACGCATATCCTGCTTGAAGGTCAGTTCTTTTCCTCCCACATCGAGTGCGACGGAATGATTTAAGTCAAACGGAAGGGCGTTATACGCTCTTAAGGTGCGATTAACTTCAAAAATTCGGTTGTCTAAAAGAGTCGTAGCGTACAGCCTGTTTGTCAGATGATGGATGCGGGTAATAGAGATATCAAAGGTTTTTAAAACAGCAACAATGCCCGCCGAAAAGATGGCTAAAGACAGCATAACCTCAATGAAGGTGATGCCGCATGAAGATTTTAAAACATTTTTTCTCATCGAGGATCATTTCGTCTTATTCCCAGTTCTTAATATCATCTTCCGTGGAGGAAGAGTCCGCGCCTTCAGAATACAAATCAAAATCGGAACGATGTTTTCCGGGAGAGGCGTAAACGTACTGAGATCCCCAAGGATCAACCGGTTTCTTTTCTAAATATGGCCCGGCCCAATTCTTCGGAACCGGAGGCGTGTCCGGTTTAGCCTGCAGAGCGCTCAATCCTTGACCGGTTGTCGGAAAACGGCCGTTATCTAATTCATAAAGCTTTAACGCTGTCGGGATATGAGAATCCACATCCGCCCGAGCGACAGATACCTTGGCCTGCTCTCCCCGTCCCACAAAACGAGGAACAACCATAGCCGCCAACGCAGCAATAATGATAACAACCAGCATGATTTCAACAAGCGTGAAACCTTTTGACTCTGAAATTTTTATTTGATCTGTTAAGTTCATATAACCCTCCCGCTTTAAATATCTTGAATTCTATTTATTATATAACTCTTTATCAAAATTTCATATAACTTACCCATTTTTTTTGAAGGTCATCCACCGAATCGATTGTACTCGAGTAAGCTTTATCCAACGCCTGTTCAAAAGAAAGTCCCTCTTTGAGAAAACCACATAACTCCCGAAAATTCTCACTGCCATAACGGCTTATTAAAAAATCAACTATCGAAACACTCTGAATGTAGAATACCGCCGCCTTGTTAACATCTTTTTCCCGGCGGATATCATGATTGAAAAGGCTTCTGAAAGGAATATACTTATCCCCCTTGACCATTTGCCGCATGAAAACCCTGGCCTTTTCCTTCTTCCCTTCTTCCTGCAGCTGAGCAACCCCTTCGTCAAACCATAATGGAATAGGATGCGAACGTCCGATAAAATCTTTCAGAATCAGATGGCTGATTTCATGCGGAAGCAAGCCGTCCATAAACCCTTCCTCATGCTTATACGTAATAATGGCGCTGAGCTTCCGATGACGAATTGCCCCGCCTCCGGCCCAACCGGGCTGGTTTGTGTGCTGTGCAAAATCGTTTGCGTCTGTATAGACGACAATCTGAACCCGTTTATCCCATGTCCAAAACTTATTATACCGGGAGTAGCCTACCTCTTGCGCGATTCGATCGTAATAATATTCCGCTTTTCTTAAGACAGCAGACGCCCATGATGTTTCAATACCATCACGGTATTGAATAATAAAATGATCGCTTTTCTTGGTATTCCAGGTCTCGGCAAAGGCCACATCTGAAAAACCGACAAAAACAATGCCAAGGAAAAATAAAACCGTAACAAAACGACCGTATATGTTATTGGGAAAGGACATCCATCTGAAATATTGGGAGTAAAATGGCAAACACCATAAAACCGATCACAGCACCAATGACCAGGATCATTAACGGCTCAAGCAGTGTTGTCATTACTTTAATTTTCTCTTTGGTTTCTTCTTCGTAAGAAATCGCAATATCCTGCAGAACATCATGAAGGCTTCCTGTCTCTTCCCCGACAGAAATAAGGTGCCCCATCATATCCGGCAAGGCCTTTGTCTTTCGGATTTCTTCTCCAAACGAGCCTCCGGCAATCAGCCGCTGATTACAACGATAAAGATGTTCTTTAATCAAATCATTACTTAAAATGGGAATCGATATTTCCAGAGCCTTAATAATAGACATCCCGCTTTTAATAAGAAGAAGCAGCGTCCGGCAGAAACGGGACAACTCGGATTTCAGAATGATCTCGCCAAACAAAGGTGTGGATAATAATGTCCGGCTAAAAAACGCCTTTCCAGCCGGCGACTTACGGAAATAATTTAAGGCAACAATCCCGGCAATTAAACCCGGAAGCAGAATAAACCACCAGCGACTTAAAAATGCACTTAACCCCATAAGAATCATCGTCGGTAACGGCAAGCTGTCCCCTATGGTTTCAAACAGACCGCTCATTTTGGGAAGAACAAAGGCGAGAATAAAGTAGACCGTCGCAATACCGACAACAGCCATCAAAAGCGGATAAGCCATCGCCATACGCACTTTCGATTTAATTTCATCCTGAGAATGTTGATATTCGGCGATATTGAGAAGCATTTGTTCAAGATTACCGCTTTCCTCGCCCGCCTTAACCATAGTGACATACAAATTGGAAAAAATTTTCGGATATAAATTGAGGCTTTGTGACAAAGGCCGTCCATTTTGAACTTCCATAATAATGTGGGTCAAAACGGTTTTAAAATAAACATGCGAGGTCTGATCTTTAATAATAGTCAACGCCCTAAGCAGCGTCACGCCGGACCGTAACAAATTCGCCAACTGCCGGCTAAAAATATACAGTTCCTTCGATTTAATAGGCTTATGCCGACGGATCTCCGGGGCCCTTTGAGCCCCCTGCTCTTCAACACTAACCGGAAGAAGACCCAACTGATTAATCAAATCAATCGCTTCATCCTGGTTTTTCGCATTAATTTGACCGTTGACTGTTTCGGCCGTGCTTTTTTTCGCGGTATAAACGTAGGTGGCCATAATTAAACCTCGTTCGCTTTTCCAAGGCTTTCGGCATATTTTTCTTTAATCTTTTTTTCTGCCAGCTTGTTAATTAATTCTTCGTACCCGCTGACTTGAGAATTTGACTCTTTACTTTGCGGGAGTGATGTGTCATCCCCTACTGTGACATGAATAACTTCTTCAAAAGTCGTTTTACCGTCAAGCGCGGCCTGCCAAGCATTCTGACGCAATGTTTTCATTCCTTCACGTACTGCAATGCCCTTAATATAGTCGGAACGGGGTTTCTCTAAAACTGCCGCACGGATGTTATCATTCAATGTCAGAATTTCATAAATCGCCAGCCGTCCATAATAACCTGTCGAGTTGCAATGTTCACAGCCCCGTCCGCGGAACAATTGAATCTGCTTCCGATCCGCTATAGACAAGGACTTTTGAATTTCCTGATTAATCGCTTCCGGAACATCTGTAATCG
>JAGQKQ010000050.1 GCA_020430005.1 Candidatus Omnitrophota bacterium | reverse complement strand
ATTTAATATTTTTTTTGGTACCAAACAAAGGATGATTCTAAAAATAGTTTTTTTATTTTTCGTCGACAAAATAAAAAAAATAATTCAGCTTGTCTCAGGCGGTAGACGCCATTTTTTTGTCTTATAATTTTATTAAAGAGTAATTCTTCAAAAATTAAGAAATAGGTTTTAAAAAACGGGAAAATGTCATCTTTATACATTCATATTCCATTCTGTCATAGAAAGTGTTTTTATTGTTCTTTTGTCGTTTCCATTGGCCAGGAAGAAAAACAGACTGAATATATCAAAGGTCTGGAAAAAGAGTCCCGTTCTTTTGATGGGATGGCATTCGATACGGTTTACTTTGGTGGAGGAACGCCGACATTACTTGATACGGAAACGCTAAAGGAATTATTCGGGGTGCTGCGGCGGCGTTTTTTGATTAAAGAAGGGGCCGAGGTAACCATTGAAGCCAACCCGGAAGGTCTGAGTCCGGATAAGTTGGGCTTGCTTTTGGATTGCGGTGTTAGCCGGATCAGTCTGGGGGTGCAGTCTTTGAACGACCGGCATCTCAAATATTTGGGAAGGAACCATAACAGGGAACTGGCTCTGAAAACCTACCGGGATATCGTCCGTGCCGGTTTCAAAAATGTGAACTGTGATTTTATGTACGCATTTCCCGGCCAAACGATGGCGGAGCTGGAGGAGGATGCCCGGGCCATCCTGGAGCTGAGAAGTCAGCATCTTTCTTTATATACTTTGACTATTGAAGAGCGCAGCCGGTTTTTTACCAAGGGGGTCTCCTTGGAACATCAGGATTATCAGGCCAGGCAGTTTGCGTTTATTACACACCTTTTGGGGGAATACGATTTTCGGCAATACGAGGTCAGTAACTTCGCGCGCGAGGGATTTGAGTCCCGGCACAACATCAACTATTGGACAGGTGGAGATTATATCGGTCTGGGTGTGGGAGCGCATTCGCACATCAAAGGGCGGCGTTTTTGGAACGGATCTTCGTTATCAAGTTATCTGTCGGCTTTTCAAAACAACCGGAGTCCCCAAGAGGGAGAAGAGGTTCTTACCCAGGAACAGCAATATATCGAACGGATTTTGTTTGGGCTTCGTATGAAAGAAGGCATTAATCTTGAAGCTGTTTCCAAACAATATCATTGCGCATTGGACGAACAGCGCAAAGAAATGATAGAGCTGTTTGTGAATAAAGGCCTGCTCATCTATAATAATCATAACCTGACAGCCACACCGGAAGGCGTTCTTGTTTTAGATGAAATATGTTCAAAGTTAATTTAAAGTATTGCGCTTCGTTTTTTAGGCATATACCATTATGCGTTTAAGTCAAAATCAAATTGTTTCATTTGTCATGGTGCCGGTTACACTTTTTATCTTAGGGACCATTGTCTATTTCAATTCACTCTCCGGTTCTTTTCACGCGGACGACGCGTTTCATATCATTAGCAATCCCCTTATCCGACATGCGGATGAACCGCTGTTGATGTGGAATTCTATCGCGCAACGCACACATTTCGTGACATATTACACCTTTGCCCTTAATTATGCCGTCCACAAACTGGATGTTACCGGATATCACTGGGTTAATTTGTGGCTTCATATTAGTGCGGCAGTTACTGTTTTCTGGTTGACTCGGATGATTGTGTCTTTATCCCGTCAATGCGATTTATGGAAAACGCCAGAAAAATTCTGGATGTCTTTTTTAACGGCGCTTATTTTTCTACTTCATCCTATTCAGACGGAGGTGGTGAATTACATATCACAACGTTCGGTATGTTTGGGGGCTTTACTTTATATCCTCACGGTTTGTTTATATATAAAAGGAAGGCTTGGCGGACGCTTCAGTATTCTCTGTTTTTCGGGTTCGGTATTGTGTTTGCTGTTGGGAATGTTGACGCATTCTATGGTATTCACCCTGCCGTTAATGATTTTTTTGATCGAGGGGATATTTTTTAAAAGTTTCATGAAAAAGGAAGGAAAAGGACGGTTTTTTGGCTATGCGCTGGTTATGTTTTTATTAACCTTTCTTTTTGCGCTTTCGCGTTCAGGCGGGATGAACGCTTTAAGTCCTGTTATGTCACAATCACATGAAGGTGATCAGATAACATGGATGAGTTACCTTTTGACGCAGATAGAAGTTGTCGGGACATATCTAAAAATGTTTGTTTGGCCGTTCGGACAAAACTTTGATTATGATGTGCCGATGACAGTATCCATTTTTAGTGTCAGGATAGGGATTGTCCTGCTCTTGGGAACGGCCATTATTTTTATGGTGTTAAGACAGCTTCAATCCAAAGATTTTCTTTTGATCTCGGTGTCGTGGTTTTTTCTTGGTTTGTGGGGAGGAAGTGGAATACATCCGCAGGAAGTCGTTATGGCCGAACACCGTTTGTATTTATCTGTTATTGGATTGGCGATGTTGTTAACAATTCTACTGTTTCAATACATTGTTAACAAACGGTTGCGTACGGTAGTGATCATTATTCTATTAGCGGGGTTCTCATTTTTAACTATTCAGCGTAACAGGATATGGAAAGATGATTTTAGTTTATGGTCCGACGTTGTTAAGAAATCGCCTAACAAATCCCGGGGTTATGTGAATTTAGCAGTTGCTCATATGGATCGAAATGATCACCAGAAAGCGGTGGAATATTTGTATAAAGCCATTGAAATGAATCCTCGGAATCTGGATGCTTACACGCGTCTCGGTTTAATCAGTCTAGCGCAGGAAAACTTTGATCAGGCGAAAGCTAATTTTGAAAAAGCTGTGGCCATTGATAGTACAAGGGCGTTTCCTTTTAACAATCTGGGTGTCGTTTATTTATTGGAAAAAGAATATTACAAAGCCGAAGAAGCTTTTAATCAAGCCTTAGTCAATAAACCAAGCTTGCTGGAACCGCGTTTGAATTTGATACGGATTTACAAAGCCAGAAAAGAATATGACAAAGCTTTGAACCAATATAAACGTTTAGCCATTTTATATCCGGATAACCGTCAGGTGTTATCGGGGCTGGCTGAACTGTATACATTAATTGGAGAAGACGACAAGGCGGCGCAAGTGAGAGAATTATTGGAGAAGTGATAAGCCGATGGATCAAAACTGAACTTTAGTGGAGATGTTATATTTCTCGGCGATCTGATTGTTTTGATTGAAAAGGACAACAATGGTATCTTCGATAACTTTTTTGTACTTTTCGTGCATGCGTAACTTGTTCAGAAGGGTAAAGGTTTTTTCTACACGTGTTTTAACAGCGTCCAGACAGTAGTCCAGGCTCCCCGCATCCAGAAATATTTTCCGCACAGCCACGAGATCCTGGTATGTCTTTTTACTCTTGTTAAAGTGTTTTAAAAACTGCGCACGTTTTTTTCCTTTTAAGGTTTCATAAGCATGACAGACTAAAAGAGTCTTTTTCGATTCGGCCAAGTCACTGAGGATGGATTTGCCAATGTTTTTCTCCGATCCGAAAATGCCGATCACATCATCCTGAATCTGAAAGGCCTGTCCGATTAAAATGCCAAGTTCGGAAAGCCGTTTAATATCGTTCTGAGGAGCTCCGGCGAGGATAGCCCCGGTAACAAGCGGACAGTCAAACGTATAGCGCGCGGTTTTAAGGGTGTAATTCAGATAAACATCACTTTCCTTTATTTTATTAACATTTTTTACACCGTGGATAGTATCAACAAACTCGCCCATCGCGGTAAAAGCCGCGGTTTGAATAAAATATTTTAAGGCTTTCTCTTTGCGGAGTGGATCCTCTTTGATGGATAAGAAGGCGTCAATAGCCAGTGCGTAGACAATGTCTCCGGCGATAATGGCCAGATCACTACCCAGTTTTTCGGGGTCATCTGATTTTACGGTTTTTCCCAGTAGTTTGTGTAGCGTTGGTTTTCCCCGGCGGAGATTGGATCGATCGATAATATCATCATGAATCAGCATAAAATTATGCAGAAGTTCAATACAGGTAGACGCGTTATACAGAGAATGCGGAATGCGTTTGTTTTTCGGACAGTATCCCAGGTAACTGAGAATTAATAATACGGGGCGGATACGTTTTCCTTTGCGTAAAGAAAATTCCCGGATGCTTTCATAAAGGACGGGACTTACTAGGTGAAGTTTGTAGTCCTCTTTTATGCAATCCATGAATGTGGCGAGGCTTTGATCGATTTTTTGACGAATATCGTTTAGCATAAGGTCAACATCCTAGCATACAAATAATGCGTCTGCAACTTAATTAGTTCGTCTGATTTAGGTATTATGCCGAAACGCAAAGTTAGGTGTTTTAAGTTGACCGGAGGGGCCCTTTCTTCTAAAATACATAAAATTAACCGACGAATATTAAAAGAAGGTTTTGATATGAAAAAGATTATTTTTCTCGCCATTTTTGTAATAGTGATGTGCCAATGGTCCCAAGCGGAAGTGATCTATTTGAAAGATGGTTCCATCCTAAAAGGAAAAGTAACAGGAAAAACCAAATATTATACGACGGTTCAAACGGATAAATATCCCCAGAAGATATTTAATGATCAGATCGACCGTATTGAAGGGGACATTGTTGAGCAGTTAGATGGCGTTTCAGTAGAGGCTGTTAAAGCCGGGAATGTCTCTGAAGAAAAAGCCAGTCTGATTTTGAAGTTGCTCAAACTGAACGGAACCCGTGAACGGGTGGAGGAAAATGTCCGAGAGGTTATTAGCCAGACACCACCGGAAACTCAGACGCAGATGAAGGCCATTTTTGATGCGGACGAAATTCTTGCCCAGTTGATTCCGGTCTATAGCAAGTACTATACAGAGGAGGATCTCCTCAGGCTGATAGAATTTTATAACAGCGAAATAGGTCAGAAAGTTATGGAAATTTCCCCTCATATTACACAAGAGGTGGTAGAAACAACATTGCAGTATTTCCAGAAAAAAGTCAACTCATCCTTCTAAAATCCGCTTTTTTCCAAAATTTCATAAATCTATCCTTTCCACGGCCTTGCGTCGCTGCTTCCTGACGAAAGAAGGGGTATTTTTCTTGTTTTTTTTCATCAATAGCTGAGTCATAAGTATTTGAATAAGAATGTCTTACGAAAAATATGACGAAATTATACGGTTTTGACCACAAATTTTGTTTGACCTCAAAAATTTTCTCTGATATATTAGTGAAGTTTTCACGGAAAGTAATAATCGTTAACCAAACATCCTCAAGGCATGTCACAGCATATCCAATCATTTTTCCGAGATATTCAGCAGATATATCCACAAAAAAAGGAGTTTAGCTCATGATTGAACGTTACACCTTATCCAAGATGGGGAATATCTGGTCAGATAAGCATAAGTTTGAAATTATGCTGAAAATTGAAGTTCTGGCCTGTGAAGCAATGTGCAAATTAGGGCACATTCCCAAGAAGTCTATGGATAAAATCAAGAAGGACGCCAAGTTTGATCTTGAAGAAATCCAGCGTTTGGAAGAAAAAACAAAACATGATATCGTCGCCTTTATCAATAACGTAGGACAGAATATCGGACCGGAAGCACGGTATCTGCATATGGGATTAACATCGTCTGATCTTCTGGATACAAGTTTATCGGTTCAGTGCGTGGAAGCCAGCGACCTTCTTTTAGCTGACGTTAAAAAGACGTTGGCGGTTTTAAAACAAAAAGCCAAGAAATATAAAGACACACCATGTATCGCAAGAACGCACGGTGTTCATGCCGAGCCCACAACGTTCGGTCTTAAGATTGCGGTTTGGTACGATGAGATGCGGCGTAATCTTGAACGTCTTGAGCAGGCGCGGGAAATGATGCGTTTCGGAAAACTTTCCGGTTCCGTCGGAACTTACGCGAATATTGATCCTTATGTTGAAGAATATGTTTGTGAAAAACTGGATCTTAAGCCAGCCAATATCGCTACACAGATTATCCAGCGGGATCATCATTGCCAATTCGTCACAACATTGGCCTTGATTGGATCCACTTTAAATAAAATTGCCACGGAAATTCGGTTATTACAAAAGACAGAGGTTCTCGAGGTAGAGGAGCCGTTTTTCAAAGGCCAGGTTGGATCTTCGGCGATGCCGCATAAACGCAATCCTGTGGCGTGTGAACGAATTTCAGGACTTTCCCGTTTGTTAAGAGCTAACGCACAGGCCGCTTTTGAGAATATCTGTTTATGGCATGAACGTGATATCAGCCATTCATCTGTCGAGCGGATAATTCTTCCGGATAGCACGATCGCGTTGAATTATATGTTTCATAAATTAATTCCGGTTTTGGAAGGGCTGTTGGTTTATCCAAAAAATATGATTTCATCGTTAACCAAAACAAAAGGATTGATTTATTCTCAACGTGTTCTTTTGGAGTTAATGAAAAAAGGATTAACCCGCGAGGCCGCCTACGAAATCATTCAACGGTGCGCTATGCAGGTTTGGCAGGATACATCGGACTTTAAGGATATCCTTTACCGTGACCGAAAAGTTCGTAAGTATTTAAAACAAGTTGAAATCGATACATGTTTTGACATTAAGTATTATACACAGCATAGTGACCGGATTTTTAAACGGGTTGGTTTAAAATAAAATTGAAGTGATTACTTTCTCAGTGGAAAGGACCTAAAGTGGAAAAAGGCGAAAAAATTTACGAGGGAAAGGCGAAAATTCTTTATAAAACAGATAATCCGGATCAGTTGATCCAGTATTTTAAAGATGACGCCACCGCTTTTAACGCCGCCAAAAAAGGCACCGTCGCCGAAAAAGGCGTTATGAATAATAAAATTTCTACCAAGATTTTTGAATTTCTCGAATCGCAAGGCCTGCCGACGCATTTTGTGGAACATTTAAATGATCGTGAAATGCTGGTTAAGAAAGTGGAAATTGTTTTGGTGGAAGTTATCATCCGTAACCGGGCAGCCGGATCATTGTGCCGTTTGTTAGGAATTGAAGAGGGAACCAAACTTTCTCAGCCGATTTTTGAATTCTGCTACAAAAGAGATGATCTGGGTGACCCGCTGATTAACGAAGACCACATTCTGGCGCTTTCATTAGCCACGCAAGAAGAAATCGACACCATTAAGAAATACACCCATCAGGTTAATGATTTAATGCGAAAATTCTTCCTGAACTTGAATCTGGAGTTGATCGATTTCAAACTGGAATTCGGTCGCCACAAAGGTAAGATCATTCTTGCCGATGAAATATCACCCGACACATGCCGTCTATGGGAAGTCGGCACGGGGAATAAGCTTGATAAAGACCGTTTTCGTCATGACCTCGGTAATATCGAAGAAGCTTATCAGGAAGTTCTAACAAGAGTTTCAAAATAAAGCTATCTTACAAGGCGTGGGACTCCATACCTTCTCTAATCATTTCTAAACCATATGATCTGGCGTATCGAAATCAGACAAAAGGAAGGACTCTTTGATTCTCTGGGAGAATCTATAGCGAAGTCTATCTACGATCTGGGTTTTTCGAACGTTCAAAACGTCCGGGCCGAATACATTTACAATATCGCAGGTCATCTGACAAAGGATCAGGCGCAGCGTATGGCATCAGAATTACTGGCTGATCCTGTTACTCAAGACTATTATTGTGTCCTCGAATCAGAATACAAACCTAAATCCCAAACCGGTGTTTATACGGTTGAAGTGGCCTACAATATCGGTGTGATGGATCCTGTCGAGGAGTCAACGCTCAAAGGCATCAAGGATTTGGGTATTGATTCGGTTACCGGTGTTCGCACAGCCCGAAAATATTGTCTCAGCGGAACATTAAGTGAAGGTGATGTTGATGTCATCGTTTCCAAAGTTCTGGCCAACAAATTGATCCAGCATGTGGTTCAGCACCCTGTTAAAGAACAAGTTCTTCCCCAGAAAAACACCAAAGATGTCCAGGTGTATCAGGTTGACTTGCTGAGTGCCGGTGAGCGCAAACTTAAAAGTATCAGCCAGGAGGGGCAGTTATTTTTGAATCTTAATGAGATGAAAGAGATTCAGAAATATTACAAAAAACTTGGTCGAAATCCAACCGATTGTGAGTTAGAAACTATTGCCCAAACGTGGAGTGAGCATTGTTATCATAAAACGTTTCGCGGTAATATCCGTTACGAAGTCAAAGAGAACGGCAAAACCAAAACGCGGACGATAAAAAATCTTTTAAAATCAACTATCGTTAAGGCAACAAACGAGATTAATAAGTCGTGGTGTGTATCCGTCTTTCATGATAATGCCGGTGTTATTAAATTCGATCAGGATGATCATGTGTGTTTTAAAGTGGAAACACATAATCATCCGTCGGCTTTGGAGCCGTTTGGTGGGGCGAACACAGGTATAGGCGGTGTTATCCGTGATATTCTGGGGACAGGGTTGGGGGCGAAACCGGTCTGTTCTACGGATGTGTTTTGTTTCGCGCCGCCGGATATGGCCTTTGAGGAAATGCCGCCGGGAACGCTGCATCCCAAGCGTGTTATGAAGGGAGTTGTCAGCGGCGTGCGCGATTATGGGAATAAAATGGGTATCCCGACGGTTAATGGAGCGGTTTTATTTGACCGTCGTTTTGTGGGCAATCCGTTGGTCTATTGTGGAAATGTCGGTATTATGCCCAAAGATAAAGTCCGTAAAAAGGTCGGTAAAGGAGATTATGTTGTTGCCGTTGGTGGAAAAACAGGGCGCGATGGTATTCACGGTGCGACATTCTCTTCGGGTGAGTTAACAACAGAATCGGAGGTGGTATCATCCGGGGCCGTCCAGATTGGTGATCCTATTCAGGAAAAGAAAGTTCTGGATGCGTTATTAATAGCTCGAGATGAAGGATTGTATACAGCAATCACGGACTGCGGAGCCGGTGGTTTCTCTTCAGCCGTCGGAGAAATGGGTCAGGAACTGGGTGCCCGTGTGGATTTGGATAAAGCGCCGTTAAAATATCAGGGATTAAACTACACTGAAATCTGGATTTCCGAATCGCAGGAACGCATGGTGATGTCCGTTCCCCAAAAACATATCGACCGGTTTTTAGAAGTCTTTGCCGGCGAAAATGTGGAAGCGACTGTGATCGGGCAATTCACCGGTCATAAAAAACTTGAGCTCTTTTATAATAACGTGCAGGTATGCGATTTGGATATGGAATTCTTGCACGAGGGTACACCGCGCATTACCAAAGAAGCGAAATGGGTTGAAAAAAAAAAAAAAAATCCAAAGATTCTTTGTCCGAATGATCTGACGGAAAAATTGTTTGAATGTTTATCTCATTATAATGTGTGCTCGAAAGAATGGATTATCCGCCAGTACGATCATGAAGTGCAGGGCGGAAGCATTATTAAACCATTGGTTGGTGTGGCGAACGATGGTCCGTCCGATGCCAGCGTTGTGGCGCCGAAACTGGGATCAACAAAAGGGATTGCCATTTCCAACGGTATTAATTTCCGTTACGGGATGATTGACCCATTCTGGATGGCGGCGTCTTGCATTGATGAAGCTGTCCGTCAGGTTGTTTCCGTCGGCGGTGATGTTGATAAGATTGCGATTCTTGATAACTTTTGCTGGGGTAATCCGGATAAGGCCGATCGTCTGGGAGGTTTGGTCCGCTGTGCCGAAGGGTGTTATAAGGCGGCGGTCGGTTATCAAGTGCCGTTTATCTCCGGGAAAGACAGTTTATACAATGAATATGCCGAAGGTAATAAATCTATCGCGATTCCGGGAACGATTCTGATTTCCGCCATTGGTATTATTGAAGATGTTACCAAAACCATCACGATGGATTTAAAACAAAAAGACAGTTTCCTTTATTGCATTGGCGAAACATTTGACGAAATGGGCGGGTCGATTTATTTAGATACCTTTGATCTGATTGGCAGTTCGGTACCGAAAGTCAATTTTAAAAAAGGGATGGTCTTATTTAAAGCTCTGCAAAAGGCTATTAAAAAAGGTTTAGTATTGGCCGCGCATGATTGTTCCGAGGGCGGGTTGGCTGTGGCAGCAGCTGAAATGGCTTTCAGCGGCGGATATGGTGTGGACATCAATCTGAAAAAAGTGATTTATAAAGATAAAATTGTACGGAACGATAAAATTTTATTCTCCGAATCTAATACCCGTTTTATTGTGGAAGTTGATCCGAAAAATCAAAAACGATTTGAGAACGCTTTAAAAGATGTTCCTTACGCGATGATTGGACGGACAACCGAAGATCCGAAAATGATTGTGCATGGTCTGAGTGAAGAAATTTGTATCCAGACTTATATCCGGGATCTTAAAGAGGCTTGGCAAAAGCCGTTGCGTTTTTAATTCAGAGACCCGGATGCCCGGTGATCCAGTAACCCTGGAAAAGCTAAAAACTTCTGGGTCGCTGGGAACAGGGTAACCAATTAAATTATTATGACAAAGAACCCAAAAGTTATTGTCCTTCGGACGGCCGGAACAAATTGTGACAAAGAAACTGCCTTTGCTTTTGAACAGGGCGGAGCGCAATGTGATTTGGTGCATATTAATCAATTGTTTCATAAGGAGGTTTCCCTGGCGGATTATCACATTATGGCCCTTCCCGGAGGTTTTACCTATGGAGATGATATCGAATCCGGACGGATTTTGGCCAATGAATTGCGTATCCGTTTA
>JAGQKQ010000004.1 GCA_020430005.1 Candidatus Omnitrophota bacterium | reverse complement strand
CTTGGATATCCTTCTGGCTGATTCCGCCAATTTCTGGATAGGCGTAATAAGAGAGGCCCCAAAAAGCCAGGCGATCATACTACTAACCAGCACAATACAAACCAGAAAAATACCGAATCGTTTCCTTAATTCTATAACCTGGGCAAATAACACATCTTCTTTAATCCGCGTTATTAATACCCAGAATTGATTTTTGTATTGATCGGTATAATAAATTCTTTGAGAAATCCAGAATGATTTCTCCGTTGAGTCATAATAAGATCCAGTACCAACCGAAAATACCCCCCGACTTGTCGCCTCCGGGTATTCCTGAAAATAATTATGCGAATGGTTCAACTGCCTGCCAAAAATTTTATTTTTATCGGGATGGACCAGAAAATAACCATCCTGATCTAAAAGAAAACTATCACCAATATCCGCCCTCTGAAGATACTTAAGCAATTCTTCCGCTCTTACGTTAAAAATGACTATTCCTTCCCGACGTCCATTACGCTCATCAAAAACCGGTGTCGCAAACCTGATAACAGGATTATGAGGAATTTCGATTTGTCCCTGTTCCTCATTAAGATCTATAGAAGAAATATAAACTGCATCTTTCGGCAGACGCATGGTTTCCGTAAAATAGTATCTCCCCGACTTTTCCTGTAATTCTTCTTCAGGGATATTAATAATATTATCCTTTTTATCACGTTCGACACGGATAACTTCCTGCCCTTCTCCATTAATAAGTCTTATCTGAGCGATATACGGTTTTTCCTGAAGGGTAATAAGCGCGATATTTCGCCAGCGGTTTTTCCACTGCTCCAGAGAGCTATTGTCCATATAATCCACACCCGATTCTCGGGAGCGAATGATCCCCTGAATAGGCGGCGTGTTGGCAAATATTAGTACCTGTGATTTAAAATCATTCAGGAAATATTGCAAAAATTGATTTTTTCTCTCAATAGCAAAATTGACATTACGCAATTCTTTTTGAATGCGCTCGTGTCGTAATTGACGATACGTAACAAACCCCATAATAAACATCGGCAAAACAATGAGAGTTGTGACAATGTAAATAAGTTTGTTTTTTAATGACATGCCGTGTTTGTTTAAGCACCATTCTGTTAGTTAAGAGGAATCTTTTTCATCGTCTCAATCAGATAACCATAGTCCGGGGTTTTAATAACAGAATCGAACCCGCCCAAAAGATTAACTCCCTTAACATTGATTGCTTCAAGCCGACCGGTAATCACAACGACAAAAGGCCTGTTTCCCTTTTTTATCTCTTGAATACTCTTGCACAGATCCAATCCTTCAATATCCGGCAAAACAGTATCAATGATTACAATGTCCGGGGACAATTCTTTTACTTTTTTAAAGCCTTCTCCTCCACTGGAGGCCAGAAGAATATTTTTAAAACCCTCCTTCTCTAATGCAATTCGCATAAGCTTCTGATCTCCGGGGTCATCATCAATAATCAACACTTTTACTTTTTCTTGATGGGGAATCTCAAATGTCGTACGCTCTTGATAAACCAGTGACTCAACCGCTTTGAAAATAACATCAAGATCACATGGTTTTTTTAAATAGCAATCCATCTTTAACATACCGTCATGCTCTTCCAAGGAGGCTTCATCATGCCCCGACACAACAATGATCCGCGGCTGGCCATCCTGCGGATACTCAGACCTTAACCGTTCCAAAAGCGTCGTACCTCCTATCTTTGGAATTTCAAGATCTGTAATAATGACCTTCGGATGTTCCCGTTGGACAATCTGCCATGCCATTTCACCATCTTTGGCAGTTATGACCATATAACCGCGCTCAACGGCCTTTTGTTCCATAAGCTCAAGAACCAACTCTTCATCCTCAACAATGAGAATTTTTGTTTTTTTTCTTTTCTGTTCCATCTGTCTTTAAAATCCCTCTATGTCTTTTATCTACCAACGACTAACTTTTTTATAACTCTTTTATTTTCAATATGTTATGTAATTTATAACATATCCTAACACAAACCGCACAGAATGAAAAACAATAATTTAAAAAAAGTTCTCCGGCACCATAAACAAAAAATCCCTGACTGAGAAATCTCAATCAGGGATTTAACTATAGAAAAAGCCTCGCAGAAAAATCACATAAGAGGGAGTTAATTGACTTCCATGACATGGAAAAAATTCCGCAAAGACATCGGAACTTTTTCACGTTTTTTCGCTTTGCGAAAAAACTGGGGTGGGCGCGGTTGGCGTCTGCGAACTATAGGTTACAGGACTGATATAAAATCTTTTATCGGCATGAACGGGCTCTAAACCGCCGTTGCCGCCTCGCTTCGCCTCCGAAACCCTCCCGGATTTATTTATTCTTCTGAGTTGCGGCTGGGCTCCGAATTTGCCCTCAATCTTGCGCAACGCTTTGTTATTGTAGCATTCGTCTGCTATTTTTTGAAGCGTTTCGTTCCAAAGCTCAGCGTGCTCACTTCCGGCAAAAGGACGGCCAAAGAAACCGATTTTGAGCTTTCCGATACCCTTCTTTTTGTCCGTGATATAACAAATCACGCTGTTAATCAACCGGGGGATCACTGTCTGAATCCGTTCCCGGTCATGCTCGTTCATCCTGTAAAAATCATTAAAGAGCTGTAATGTCTTGATATATTCATGCGCGCTTCCGGTCTGAGCGCGTTCGGAATTTAACTCCTGCTTGATCCGTTTTTCTTCCAGTACCAGCTCCTCTTCTTCCTGAGTTAAGGCCGTCATTTTATTTTTGACGGAATCCAGCTTCGCCATACCGCCATCGGCTAAAATCTCAACCAGATTGGCAATTTTTGTGCGTCTGTCTTTAAGGCTGGCCTGTACCCGCTCCAAATCACCTTCCAGCGCGCTGATTGTTGAAGACGAAGCGCTGTTGGCCTTTTCAATTATCTTCTCGATCACTTTCGGATTAAGCCGAAGATTGCATAGAATATCAATTAATGCGTTGTCCAGGGCTTCCGCTGCCAGATAGATCGGCTCGCAGTCGATCCCGTGCGTCTTGTAGGCTTTCATGCACATATAATAGGGATAATACCGCCCGCCGCTGCCGATAGCCGGACGGGAAACCATACCTGAACCGCACATCCCGCATTTAACAATGCTCTTGGCTAAATACACATACCGTTTATTGGAAGGTTGGCAACTGTGATTAGTCAGCCTATTCTGCTTGAATATCTTATCAATGACTTCCTGCGTTTCCATAGAACGCAAAGGCGGCCAGTTACCCTGATATATTTTGCCGTCATATTCCTGCCGTCCGGTGTAACGGATATTCTGCAAAATACGTGAGACTTGCGGTAAAGAATATGTGTTACCCTTTTTTGATTTGTACCCTTTCTTGTGAAGCTCATCCAAAAGTTTATTCAAACTTTTAAGACGCAGATAGGTTTTATCAATGAAATTGACATGCTTTTTATAAACCGGATCAATCACAAAGGTGTATTTTCCGTTCTCATCTTTCGGGCCTCTCAAATAACCGACAGGCGGCGGGCCGATAGGCCTGCCCTGCTTGAGATGCCGTTCGATGGTTTCATAACTGTACTGAGCGATTCTGTCCGCCTGCCATTGCGCGAGGTTGGCATGATTGCGCATAATCATCTGCCCATCCGGCGTTGAGGTGTCGATATCCAGATCAAGGCAGACCAGCGCCACACCGCTTTCGTTAAACTCGGCTGAGATTTCGATGTAATCTTTGACGTTGCGGGCGATACGGTCAAGCTTAGTGACAACCACCACATCAACCATGTTCAGCTTAGCCAGCTCAAGCGCCTTCATCAGCCCCTTGCGCCCTTCTCTTCGTGTGGCAGTGCGTCCCTTTCGTGAGCCGTTCTGATCGTCATTCTCGACATAAACCTGCACAAGCTCCCAGACCTGCGGGGCGTTTAAACTGGATTTGGATTTAACCCAGTTTTGCAAAACCTCCTGTTGATGATCCAGCGATTCACCGATTTTCTTTGCCTGCTTGTCGGTCGAAACGCGGGCGATGCCGAAGACACGCACCTTCGGCGCGTTCTTGAAACTTTGTATGGTTGTGATCTGTTTCCAGCGGGATTTTTTTCGAGCCATAATATTTATCTTTCGTGAGGATTACATCATATCATATTTTAGGGATTACTCAATCTGTTTCTTCTTCTGCCGGATTGCCTTGATTTTCCGGTCAATTTCTTCCCTTTCAGACGCGTCCCGGCATGTCTCCGCCCAGAGCAGTCCAAAAATGTCCACAAGGTCTTTTAACCTCTCTTCATCCGACAATCCGGTGTACATATTGGCAGAGTTCGAGAAAAGCTCCGGATCGCTGTCCGCGGAAACTGCCTCTACGGTGAAATGACGGATCACTTTGCCTTTTCGTTTTTTCTTCGACTTAACCGTATTTTTATATTTATCATTAATTTTTATCATCACAATCTTTCCGTTAACACAAAACAACCCCCTCACATATACTATCGTCGTGCTGTACAGTTTTTAGCATAAAAATAGGGTAGTTCCTGTGGGTTGTTTGCACAAGAACTACCCTTTTAAATCAGCCCCGCGACTTCCGTTAATCCGTCATTCTATTTTGATTCAATCGACTGGATAAAACGGATGGCACTGGTCACGTTGGCAAAAATCAAAATACTTTCGTTATAATTTAAAACTTCATCATTATCATGCGCATAACTCTGATTATTGCGCACATTGTTAAACGCTTCCAAAATAGAAATCGTTGACTTTAAAATGCGCTCAGTCATTTCAGACTGAATAAGCCCCTTCTTTTTCAAGGCTTTGATATATTCCCCCGCCAGGCTGTGAAGCGGCTTTTTCTGATCAAATTCAATATGGTGTTTCTTACACAATGAACGGAAGAATTTAACCAAATAGGTGTGAAGCCTGTCCAGTCCGGCCTCCGGCTCGTTGCGTTCGATGGCCTCCCGGACAGATTTGGCCAACTGCTCAAAACCCTGTTCATCAGAAATGGCCACGACCGTTTGAATATCGGGAACCGGGGCACTATCCCGTAAACGATGAACAATTTTAATACATTCTTCAGGCACCTTTACCGGAGTATCATCACGCCTTAGTTCTTCCCAAGCTTCAAAAAAATCACCCAACAACTTAGCCACCATATGATTGTCTTCTAATTTCCAAAACGCACGCATACGATTAGCTTTGGAACCGCTACTATAGTTGTACCTCTGTTCATAAATATGCAGACCCGTGCTATCTAAAACAAATTCCGATAGGGTACGATCTGAGAAATTTAAAACATAACCCGTATGCATTCCCAACGCTCGTTCAAGTTTCCGTTTTTCTATTGCGCTTAAATCAGACACCTTACCAATCCTTTCATTTTGCATTTCCCTACAAACAAAAAAACGGGTAGTCTTGGGGCCGTATGGCACAAGTACTACCCGTTAAAAATTCCTGATTGTACAGAAAGTATAACCCATGATTTCCGATCTGACAAGGTTTCGGGCTGAAAATGATAAATAAAATCCAAAAATAGACAGTTTTTAAAGATTTAAGCTTGAAAAGTAGACAGGTCAAAGGCCATACTTAAAGAAAAACCTGGAGATAAAAAGTATGAGCCAATTACACAAAAAATTCTCTACAGAGCAAGTTGTCGAATTGCTTCAACGTTACATTGACAAAAAGATCGAACGCAAATACATTCAGGACATTCTCGGAGTCAAAAAAGCCATGTTTTTCAGAGTCCTTCAAAAGTACCGCAAAAACCCGAAAAAATTTTCTATCGATTATCTACGCACATCGCCCCAGCGGATATCCCAGGGCATTGAAAAAAACATCATCAAAGAACTCAAAATCGATAAAGGGATTATCACAGATAAAAAGAGCCCCACCGATTGCTACAATTACAGTTACATCAAAGACCGTTTAGCAGACAAATACAAACAAAAGGTGTCCTTACCAACCATCATTGATCGAGCTAAGAAGAATGACTTCTATTTACCAAAAAAAACAAAAAGAAGGCTCATGACCGCGAAATTTTAACAGAATATGTCGGCGAACTCATTCAACATGACGCCTCTTACCACCTCTGGGCTCCAGCAGCAGGTGTCAAATGGCCTTTGGTTACATCTATCGATGACTTCAGCCGCCGCTTACTCTTTGCTAAATTCCTTGAACAAGAATCCTCCTGGAAACATATTCAGGCTTCCCAGTCGACGATTCTCACCTACGGTTGCCCTTATCAATACTATGTGGATTGCCATTCCATCTTTCGTTATGTCAAAGGACGTGATCAACTTCATTACAATTTTACAAAATTCACTGATGACGTCGATCCTCAATGGAAACAGGTTGTGGAAGACGATTTAAAAATCAAAATCATTTACGCCTTGTCACCTCAGGCCAAAGGTAAGGTTGAAAGACCGTACCGGTGGCTTCAAGACCGCGTCATCCGCGAATGCGTTCGTGAAGATGTTAAAACCATTACTCACGCTCAACGCATTCTTGATTCAGTCGTTTATCGCTATAATTACAAACAAATCCATTCCACAACTGGTGAAATTCCTAACATTCGTTTTCAAAATGCTTTGGCCGCAGGCAAATCTTTATTCAGACAGTTCGTTATCCCTAAGCCGTTCCTTCTGCCTAAGGACATCTTTTGCTTAAGAGCAGATCGCCTTGTTGACAATTACAGAACTGTCTCTTTCGGCAGTATGAAATTTAAACTCAATTGTCCCGATGGCAGAATCTCGGTCAATGTCCGCTTTTTACCCATTAAAGACAATTTTGTTGAACTCAGGTTCTGGCTTAAGGACAAATTGCTCGATGTCAGAAAGGTTAAAAAGTCCGACTTGAAGCTGTCTAGTTTTCATCTTTAAACGGTCTACTTTTGAAATTTAGCTAACAGGTTTCGGGCTGAAAAGCTGCGCTTTTTCTCTGAAAGACCCCGCACGCGCCTCGTTGGGAGGCTGCGGGGTCTGAAAGCAAGATAAAAGAATGTAATACATTTTTGATTTCCTTCGGGAAATTGAGGGTAAATGTATTACATTTTTAAAAATGTAGTACAATGGACATTTAATACCAATGTCGTACATTTTCGTTTTGTCATACTTTTTTGTCGAAATCCCTGTGTAAATTTGAAAATGTCATACTTTTCTTTATCTTGCTTTCAGAAGGCAGCGCCTTCTTCAAGAAAAAATCCCGAGCTCACGCTCAGGATTTTCAATGCTATACATTTCCAAATTGCTATACATTTTCGTCTGATTTCCTGTGTGAAACAGAAAATGCTATACAAATGTTTATCTTGCTTACAGAATGCGGAGCATTCTTCCAGAAAATCCAAGCCAAAGCTTGGATTCACAATTATTCCTAAAATTCCAATGTCGGGGGTTCGAATCCCGCCTTTGAACATTTTGAGCTCCTTTCGATTCTTTTTGATGTAAAAAAGCCATACGTGTCAAGGATGCGGAGCGTAGCGGAGCACTTGCCAGCCCCGCCCTGCGGGGCGCCGTCCTTGATACGTATGACACAATAAAACAATAGAATCGAAAGGAAATATTTAAAATATATCGTACTGATGGACTCTATTTACGGGAACCATCTTTTTAACCCCATTTTCTATCAGGACGTACCGATGTTAAGACATTAAAATAAATAACAAGATAAAGACCAAAAGCCGACATCCAAAATAACTGACTGATAGCAATCCACATAATGTAATACGGCTCATAAATAATTGGTAAAAATACCCGAGAAATAGCACTTACAATAATGGCAATAAACATTGCAACAATCCGTCGAGGCGGTTCGCCGACATTACGTCCGGTATGGCCCCAAGAAACACGGGCCATCATCCCCAAGGTAAAAATTCCTATTCCTCCTGCCGTCCAAGCATGTAGTGCCGCATCATCGGGATGATGTCCAACAACAGCAATAATTTTTAGAAGAAATCCCAATATTAAAAACACATATCCAACAAACAAAATCCATAATAATGGCTTTTTCCAGATTCCCGGTGTGTACCAACCAGAAAGCCTCAGGATATGCACAATAAATAAAACCGCACTAAGAGTTTTTATGACTAAAGGCTGAGGCCACAACACATCAAGAAGTGAAAATGATACCAGGCAAACAAGACTGATCATATCTAGTACCTTGCTATTGCGTAGTGTAACGGAATAACCTACTCCTCGTTCAATAAAGAATGGCATTACCCTTCTTCCAATAGTAAATATTAAACTGATAATCATATACACCGCGAACCGCAGTGCTTTTCTTTCTGCGATTAAATCAGCTTGAGCAAGATATATATAAAAAGCAATGCCACTACCTAAAATAAGAATGAGTTTTGAAAATACCGCGGATTGCTTCCATTGTTTAACAGCAATAATCGGTTTCATAATCGCAACCGTAAGAAATGCAATGAAAAGAATATTACATGTTGCAGCAGGCCAAAGAGAAAAGCTTGATGGCATAAAAGCAAATATACGCGCCATACACCAAACTAGAAATAAAAAGAGTAGTGGTGCTCCGCTTATTGTCGGCAATCCCGTCCAATTCATGACTGCTGTTAATAAAAATCCAGCCACAACAGCCATCGTAAATCCAAAAATCATTTCATGGCCATGCCAAACTGTTAAGGGCATACCTACAAAAATATTTCCTCCAGCAACATAAAATAAATACCAGAAAGCCATCCCTAATACAGCATAGAAAGCCGCACCAAGAAAAAATATTCTGAACCCCGTTTGTAATACTACCGGGCAGTTTGAAATTGATTTGTTCATAACTTTTCTTTCCAGAGCTCTATTTCTTCATTCGAAAATTGATCTATTTCTTCGATGTTCGGATAAATTATCTTTGAACTCCTTCGGAATGGCTGAAGACGGTACGTTTTTTCTCCTTTAAGTATAGAAGAAATTTTGCAGACATCTGCATACTTACAAAACGGTTGAACAACTGTCGTCCTAAATTCATGTGTGATACTTGAATCTTTTATCAATTCGATGCTTTCCTGAATCAATTCAACTGGAAAGTTAATGCCTATCGCTTTTTGATATTTCTCAAATGATGTTTTCACATCCATGGCAATATAATCAACGAGCTTTTGCTGAATAACCGCTCGAATAATGTGCGGACGGGAACCATTAGTATCTAATTTTAGCAAATAACCCATACTTTTGACTTTGACCAAAAATGACAATAAATCTTCCTGTTCAGTCGGCTCGCCTCCTGTTATGACTACACCGTCTAAATATTGACGCCGTCTCAATAATAAATCCAGCACCTCTTCTTGCGGAATCGTGTCCTGAAAATGTTCAGGCAAAACAAGTTCCCGATTATGACAATAAGGACAACGGAAATTACACCCTTGGGTAAAAATCACACAAGAAATATTGTCCGGATAATCAATTAATGAGCACTTTTGCAAGCCTCCGATTCGCATACCTTGTACGTTATCCTTTCTTTGAATTCTTGTTTTTTACCTTTATTCCATTGCTGAACAGGTCTTAGGTAACCAACAACCCTTGAATAAACTTCACATTCACTTTCACATCCAGAACATTGAGGATGTTCTCCAGCAATATACCCACAACTTGGACAAACGCTGAAAGTTGGCGTAATAGTAAAATAAGGAAGTTTAAATTTATCACAAATAATGCGAATGAGCTGTTTTAAACCAGTAATATTGTGAATCTTCTCCCCGATAAAACCGTGTAATACAGTTCCGCCGGTATAGCGTGATTGTAATTCATCTTGAAGCTCAAGGACTTCAAAAACATCATCTGAATAACTAACCGGAAGATGTGTTGAATTTGTATAAAAAGGCTCTTTCCCTCTCTTAAACTCTTCTTCATTGGCGCAAATAATATCACCGAATAATTTTTTATCCATTTTAGCTAGCCTGTACGTCACACCTTCTGCCGGAGTGGCTTCCAAATTATAGATGTTTCCTGTTTCTTCCTGAAATTCTATCAAGCGATTTCTCATATAATCTAAAACCTTGACGGCAAATTTATGCCCATCAGGCGCTCCGATTGATTCTCCAATTAAATTAAGAGAAGCTTCGTTCATGCCGATCAACCCTATTGTTGCAAAATGATTCTTCCAATATTGGTCAAAACGCTGTTTCACTTTACGCAGGTAGAACTTAATATACGGATAAAGATTCTGTTCTGTAAACTGCTCTAATACTTTCCGTTTAATTTCGAGACTTTCTTTAGCCAAAACCAAAAGATGATCCAAAGACTGAAAGAACTCCTCTTCATTAGCGGATGTATATCCTAATCTAGGCATATTGATCGTTACAACTCCTATCGAACCCGTTAATGGAGAAGCACCAAAAAGACCTCCCCCTCTTTTCCTTAACTCTCGATTATCCAGACGTAGTCGACAGCACATACTTCTGGCATCTTCCGGATCCATATCAGAATTAACAAAGTTTGAGAAATATGGAATACCGTATTTGGCTGTCATTTCCCAAAGAAGATCTAAATTAGGATTATCCCAGTCAAAACCTTTTGTAATATTGTAAGTCGGTATCGGGAAAGTGAAAACTCGGCCTTTGAAATCTCCCTCCAACATGACCTCACAAAAAGCTTTATTCAGCATATCTTGCTCTTTCTTAAACTCCTTGTATGTTTCTTCTTTGATTTTGCCGCCAACTAGCACCCCTTGATCGGCATAATATGAAGGCGCCGTTAAATCCATCGTAATATTGGTAAAAGGCGTTTGAAAGCCAACTCTTGTTGGAACATTAACATTGAATACAAACTCCTGCATAGCCTGCTTCACTTCTTTATAAGAAAGATTATCATAACGAATATAGGGGGCAAGAAGAGTGTCAAAATTTGAGAAAGCTTGTGCTCCGGAGGCTTCTCCTTGAAGTGTATAAAAGAAATTTACAATTTGTCCTAAGGCGCTCCGTAAATGTTTGGCTGGACCAGATTGCATTTTACCTGCGGTACCCTTAAATCCCTCTGAAAGAAGATCGTAGAGATCCCACCCAACACAATACACGCTAATTAATCCAAGATCATGAATATGTAATTTCCCGTCTTGATGAGCGCTTTTTATTGCTTTAGGATAAATCTGATTAAGCCAATATGTTTTACTAATTTCAGAAGATATATAATGATTGAGTCCTTGCAGGGAATACGCCATATTACTATTCTCATTTACTTTCCAATCTTCCTGATTCAAATAACGTCCCACTAAATTTGTATTGAAACGTCCTGCTATTTCGCGAATCTGCGCATGCTGTTCTCGATAAAGAATATAAGCTTTGGCTGTTTTCCTGTAAGGTGACGTTATCAAAACATCCTCGACAATATCCTGAATTTCTTCAACCGAAGGGGAATGGTCTTCAATCAATTGATCAAGTATGTTTAAAACACGTACTGTCAGTTTTTTGGCCATTTGTTGGTCAAATTCTTCTGTTGCTTCTCCCGCTTTTGAAATTGCCATTAAAATTTTACGCGGGTCAAAAGATTCTTTGCTTCCGTTTCTTTTGATGATTTTAGTTAGTGTTTTTGTTGCCTGCATAGTGCCCCCTTTTTTATGTTGATACTGTCATTGAATCAAAGTAAGTGATACTATTCGTAAACCTATTAACTAGTTTGTTTTTTACATTTGGTTTATCAATTAACTATTCTGCTCTCTTTTCATACATTATTGGTTATGCTTTAAGAAACCCTTATTTTGCAAAATGCCATATATTTCTTTACAATCCCGCCCTAACCTATGAACATCACCGAGATTTGGGGTGTCTCCACGTTTTAGTTTGTCTTCCCAATCAGATAAATCCATATCCAGAAATTCCATTAACTTGAAAGGACATTCCTCGCAACGCCCTTCACAGTCTGAATCAAAAGAATAATTAAATGGCAATTTCTCCCTTGCCTCTTTAATCAAATTCTCCATCGCTGTTTTTACGTTTGGCTTCATATTTTCTTTTTCTGCATTTTCTTATCTCTAATTTCATCAATAATGGATCTTCCTCTATTCTTAATGGGAACTCAAACCCCTTTAAAACACACCCAACCCCACCCGGGAAGCATTTCGTTCTGCGCCTTCTACACCAATCTTTAATTGTTCGATATTTACAATCCCACATCGTAGTACCTCTACGGCAAATATTCATTTTCTATTATTCAGTCAGATTCATTTTCTCAAACACAACTTTTCGTTCTTCATCAGAAGCTACATTATCAATAGCCGGATAAAGTATGTTTTCTTCTTTTTGATTATGCGCCGTTAACAAATCTATCAATAACTCTTCCTCGTTATCTGTGGTTAAATCATCCTTTAACAATTTCTCAGAAATTGTCTGGAGGTATACTTTGATTTGTTTATGCTCCTCACGCATAACAGCCGTTGGTCCAGAATCCTTCATGCCGGTTTTTTCTTCAAATAATGGGAAAAGAATACTTTCCTCCCACTCAATATGCCTTTCTAAACCATATTTAAATTCTTCGAAATATTTTTTAGCTTTAGAGAAATCTACTTTTTTTGTTTCTTGAAAACTTTTCATATAAGCATCTAACTCATCATGATCATGTGAATAAAAACCTGTTACTGTATCGTTACTCATTTCTTTCTCCTATTCTTTATACAACATCTTGTACAATATTTATTAAATAATACAATATATAGAACTCGAATCGTTAAAAAAATACGTAGAGCTTTTAACACCTACGTTGAAACAAAAATGGAATCCTATAAATTTTTCAATACTTATGAGATAAGGGCTTCCGATTTTTCGAGCTTTATCACTAAAGCTCCTCTAGCCCAAGGAAATTCTTTTTTCACTAGGCTAACCATTTTTCCTTCTAACTGTATTTCGCCACTACCCGAAATCCTATATCCCTGGCCTTTTGTCCCACCCTCCCTTTGAACTTCACTCGAGGCTATCAGTATCTGAATCTTTGGATTTATTTTCAAATTATCTTCGGTTCGGAAATATTTCCCGGCAGGAAGAAGAATAATTCCACCGTCCAGAATGCCAAATTTTCGTAAACGATAGCCCCAAGCAGCAACCGTATGGGGACCTTCCTCAGAAGAGGTAGTAATCGCAATCCACTCGGTTTTCTCGATCACCTCTTTACATTTCTCATCTAGCTCCATAATCCGTCTATCCCCCAATTTGATACATCGGTTGTTTTATGTGGTCAATGCGATCTGTTGGTTTCATCCCTAAAACTGATTGTAGAATTTCTGGATATAGTTCTTTATTGACACCTCTTAAATTCATACCTGCTTCCGACATGATACATGCCCGTAGTTTTCCTGTTGCTGTTAAGCGCAAACGTGAACAAAATCCGCAAAAAGGCTGCGATTCAGAGGCAATAAATCCAATTTTTGCACCGGATGATGTATGAAAATTAAAAGATGTCGAATCGCAGTTTACAGATTGAGGCTCAAGGAGCTCTTTATCTTCTATTCTCTCGATCAGCTCTTGGGCTGGCACAAATAATTGTGAATGGTTTTTATGATAGGGGCCTATTTTCATAAGCTCTAGAAACCGAACCTCTACACCGTACTGAGCCGAAAATTTTATAAAATCAAACAATTCATGATCATTGATTCCTCGTAAAATGACAATGTTGACTTTAACGTGAAAATCCATTTTCTTTGCCATAACAATGGACTTAAAAGCTTTATCAAAATATTCCGTCTTTGTAATCTTCCTAAAAGTATCTTGATCCAGACTATCGAGGCTGACATTAATATGCTGACATTTTGAATCTTTAAGTTCTGGCAGTATGTCTTTAAGGAAGAATCCATTTGTCGTAACGCCCAATCGCTCAACAGGAAGTTTAGATAGCCCACGAATAATATCACAAAAGTCTTTTCTTAATGTAGGCTCTCCTCCGGAAACTCGCATTTCATCAATACCAAAATCAACAAGGTTGGAGCAAATATCGATTATCTCAGAGTAACTAAGCAACTCTTGCGATGGCGTAAACTGTGCCTGTTGCGGCATGCAATAAAAACATCGAAAGTTACAAGCATCCGTTATCTGAACACGCAATTTATGGATAACGCGTCCATGAGAGTCTATCAATTTTTTCTTATGCATGTTTTTCTTTGTGTATAATTGATATTTTGCTGTCATCTTTGCTTTTATCGATATCATGACTTATTGATTGGATATCATCTTCGATTTCATGAACTCCTTTTCTAAAAGACCTTATGGCTTTTCCCATACTTTTAGCTATTTCAGGAAGATTCTTTGCCCCAAACAGAAAAAACACAATTAAGAAAATAAAAAACAGCTCCGCAGCACCTAAACCAAACATTGAGCACCTCCTTATGGTTTTGAAAATAAGAAATTTACTTCCTTTGTATCGCCTTCAGCAACAACTATCGTTGCCTTCTTAGTCCCTAATTTCTCATGCCAGGCTTCTATTTCATATTCACCAGCAGGCAAATCTTCGATTCTAAATTTTCCATCGTCTTTTGTAACAGAAAAGAAAGGATGCTCCATCACCGAAACCCATGCTCCCATCCATGGATGAACATCGCATTTCATCGGGAACATAAACTCCGGCTTATCGAATGTTCGTGTAATCTCCTTGCGAAACTTTGGCATGGCGATATTGAACTCTTGATTTTCTTTAGGAGTGCCATGCACATTATGCAGAGTCCCGTCGGGGTTTAGCACCTTTAATGTCTGCCCAACCATAACCCCCAGGACATGCGGCTCGTACATACATCCCTTTTGATCTAATATGGCTGGTTCACTAGGTGGTGAATATTTCTTTCCCGATAGCCCACTCACGATATGAATAAAAACATTGCCCATCGAGTTATCATCCCCAAGCAATAAAACTTGAGGATAAACAGGATTGTTGTGATGTGTTAAACAGATAGGATCTGCATCCATTTTGATTTCTTTAAATTTAGGAGCATCCCCATCGTATTTAACAATACCTGTTATTGTCGCAGCAGAAACAGATGAAATACAAAAGATGCAAAAGATGAACACAAAACTGAAAAACATATAATATTTCTTCACTGCCTCTCCTTGTTTATACACAGCATTTATAATTTTTATCCAAAACATCTTTAATCCAGGAATACACGGCTACTGTAGACGGTAGACCGATAGTGCCTGCCGCAAGTGTGATAGCTTGTTCAATTTCTTCTTGAGAAATATTTTGTGCTAAGGCTTTTCGCGCACTTGAATGCACAGCGCCTTCTTTCATAGCTCCAATCGCAATCCCTAACTTAATGAGCCGAATGGTCTTCTCTTCTAAAGGTCCGTCTTTGCCTGCTTCTGCAATTTTCTCCCATGCTTCTTTGAGTTTAGGAAATCGTTCGACAAAAGCCTCGTATGTTTCCGGTGGTTTGGGCATCGTTCCCATAAATTCCTCCAATAATTTAATTCATAGCGACCATTTTAATCGCTAAGTTTGTGTTAACTGTTTTGCAAGCCGTCAAACATTTTGCACACCCATCACAAATAGATGAATTAATAATCGGTTTTTGATCCTCTATTGTTATAGCTCTGTCCCTTAAAGGACATGCTAAATAACAAAACTGACAACTGCCCCCATCCCAAGCCATACAGCAATCAGTATCAATCTCAGCAATCTTTGCTCTACCATCATCTATAACCTCTGCTACATTTTCTTCTGCTCTAATATCTGTCGGTTTAGCTAACTCTTTGGTAAATTCATGCACACTTGATACCAAGTATTTTGGTATCGTTTTAAGAAATTCTCGTCTACTAACATCATTTGGGTTAGCCATACATTAAACCTTAACCTTGGTTTTACAACTATATAGATCAAAACATTGTGGACAGATACCTTGTTTAATGGTCCACTGTGGATGTTCTTCTTTGACGGCTTCCGCGACACGAAGCTTCTCATCAGACCAGTCCTTAATAGGTTCATAACATGTAAAATCACATAAGGGACAGCGCAGCCCACCTTCTCCTAAAGTTTTTATGCTTCTGGCATCCTGCGCCCAATTAATCATATCAATCTGCATTAAATCATCACATCCCTCTAACTTAGAGTAAATATACTCTCTCTCACTATTTTTTAAAAAGAAAAACGACCTTTGAAACGCCTTTTGATAATCTTCAACTGACTTAAGAGTAGAATATCCTTTTTTTCTAAGCCGTATATCAATGTACATATCCCAAAGAATACGAAATCGGTCTTTGATCAAATTATTTTCCAGTTCACTTTTTCCGTCTAAACGAATTTGTGGCGAATACTGGAATTTTGGATCGAGCATATCACAAATGCGCATCAGGTCATGGCGCAGAATAGCTTGGATACAAAATGGCTGTAAAATTCGATTTACCATCAGAGCTATGCACACCGTCCTTAAATCGCCATCAACAAATAACTCTGTGTCCTCCTGTCCTTTGCTCCAGACTTTTTTAACATATAGGATTACATTAGGCTGATGTAAAAGGACAAATTTAGAAATAATACTTTCAAAAATCTCACTAATCTTCAGCTTATAAAGATATTCTTTGTAAAGTGTCTCGAAAGCAAGTTCCCGCTCTTCTGTTGTCGTATTCTGATAAATATTTTCTCTGTCTTCATGAAATTTCTGAATAATCGAATCATTGATTTTATTAGTATTGTATTTTGCTGCAAGAAAGACGGCTTCTTCGATAAAGGAAGATTCAAAAATAATTTTAGGGCTGTTTTGATTAGTCTTCATGATGACTGAAATCCCGGTTTTAATGAGCATGTAACACATCCCGAATCATAATTCTCATTTACAGAACGAAGAGGAAGATCAGACGAGCCCGGTGTTATTCCTTTACTTTTACAATCCTCAATAAGAAAACTATAAGTAAAATCAGCCAAATGTTTAAACAATCCTTCTTTAACATACTTTGAAAGACGCATGGCAAAAGATGGAGCCCATCTACCTAAATGTTCAGAAAGAAAACGGCTATTGGCTAACCGGCAAGTTTCGGCATTATCTTTGCTATCATGTTCCAGGGCATAAGCTTCTTTAAAATTCAGAAAATGCATAAATTCACATTCAACTGAGATGTGATCAACCCTTTCGTGAGTTTTTTCATTGACCTTAAGCCCAAACGCCTGATAAAAAGCAGCGATATCACCCAACTGCTGAGGTTGACGATAAGTATGTTCTTCGCCATACTCCAATTCATAACTTGAAACCGTTCCATGTGCCGTATGAGAAAAACAGTCTTCATAAAGAGAAACCCATTCCTGTTTATTTATTTTATCTAACTCACGCATTAAAGATTTCATGATTGACTGTAAATAAGGCTTATTTGAAAATCTTAACTGCGAAACAGACTCTTCCCACATTTCTCTCTGCTCTTTATCTATAGAGTCTGTTCGTAACGAGGCTGGATGTCGATAAAAGTAAGCCAGCGCTCCGTAAAGCTGGCTTCGGCATAAAATTAAGTCTACATCGTCAGATTGAGTTTTGGTGCTTGTCTGGTCGGACATAAAAAGGCTCCTCTACTTGAGTTCTGAATATTTCTTTATTGGATTTATTATAAGCAATGATTGTATCGTTATACATGGTAAAGGGTTTTCCATGAATTTCGGTCTCAAAAACTTTAGGCCCTTTCTTTATTTCATACCGAAAAATAATTTGATTAGATCGTCGAAAAAGCTGTTGAACAGCTAACAGTTCCCGGTCAGGGACCATATAAGAGTCAATCGCGTGATCTACTCCAGGGCCAAACATTTGTTTTAAAAATGTTCTCGGTACCCAGCGAGGAGGAATATAAAACCCGTTAGGTTCTGTACCAAATTGCGGATACAAAGGCAACGCCACTTTAGCGACCTTTATCAAATAATAAAGCGGATTATATCGGTCTTCGGCCCATCCACCGTTTTGATCAATATCTACCAATCCCTGTAGCCGGATTTGGCCAATACACGCAGCCATACATCGTGTTTCCATTGGTTGCCCCTTTGTTTCAGGATCTTTTCCTTCCAAACGAGGATAACAGGCAATACATTTCTCAGTGATTCTTGTTGATGGGCGATACATTGCCTTTTTGTAAGGACAGGCTTCAACACATTTACGATAACCCCGGCAACGCTGTTGATCCACAAGAACAACACCGTCTTCTTCACGTTTATAGATTGCGTTGCGTGGACAAGCCGCTAAACATCCGGGATAGGTGCAATGATTACAGATTCTCGCTAAATAAAAAAACCATGTCTTATGTTCGGGAAGCTTAGCCCCTTCTTTGTCATATTCGTTTTCTTTGCCCTTTTTCCCGACAGAATTATCTTCATAGATATTAGGGAAACGCCATTCTTCATCGGTTGGTAAATATCCAGCAACTCGCGATGACTGATCCCCAACTTGTTTCTTAGCCGCCTCAAAAACCGTCATCCCTTCAAACGTATCCCCGCTCCACTTTTGACCTCCGGGATTAAGAGCTTCGAGAATTTCAAGAAGTTTAACATCCCAGAATTGAGGATACCCGCCATATGGTTTCGTTTCGACATTGTTCCACCACATGTACTCCTGGCCTTTAGAAAAAGTCCATGTTGATTTACAAGCCATCGTACACGTCTGGCAACCAATACACCGGTTTAAATTAAATACAAAAGCAAATTGCTTTTTAGGATGATGCTCTTGATGAGGATACTCCATCTTTCGGTTGAGTTGCCAGTTATATACTTGACTCATGGTCTTCCTCCTTATTTGAACGCAAAAAATCACGTCTTCTTGATATATTAGGACGCCACATATTCACAGCATCCTTTATGACTGATTTAACGTATGCATCGCCTTTTTGTTTCCAAACCATGTAAGGGCCTTGATAAAAAGGATTTTTAAACATTTTCACCAGCTTTTCTTCACTCCATCCTTCGCGAACAAATTCCTCCGCAAAGCAAAGGGCCATATCTCTTAATTGCTCTTCTGTTTGATTAGGCAGTTGTATCCCGATCATTTCTATGGGATCATCTGCTTCACTTTCTTTTCTAGCCATTAACAACTTCCTTTTTTAAACTCCCCAAAAGTCTTCGCCTTCACCTTTTTCAGAGACAAAGCCGCCGTCTAAGTATTTTTTCATCACTGAGTTTTCATTTGCAGGAGAATACCCTGATGTGGCCGGTTTCCAAATGCCTTTTCCATTCATACCCCCATCCTCAGCCTTTGTAATTCTAACCAACGTTTCTTTTGGAACCGTATTGACGGCGTGATTATCCGCTTCTCCTCCAAACAGAAATCCCATATAAACTTTCATTTTATGAAATAGAGTATCTGTCTGATGCATTGGCATGTGCCAATTACGTGTCACGCTTTGCTGTGAACCATAACGAAAATTAGCCTGATAAGCGCCACCCTCGGATAACGCGCGCTTATCTTTCCTTGTTTCATGTGCCTTGACCGATTTATCCGTAGCAATATATGTTCCGTGTTTCATCATGACCACATTGTAAGGATAGGCCGAATTGTATTTAACACGTAACATGAGTCTGGCCACTTTATAAAACGGGTCATCAGGTTTAGCCCCAACATAAGGGCGGTCTGCCGGATTGGCATCCACATAAACATAGTCTCCATCATTAAACCCTAATTCTTTCGCTGCCTCAGGGTTGATATGAATTTGCTGCTCACCAACTCCAGGAGTCCGTTTATCCATACGGTAAGGATCGCCAAAGTTAGAATCCCAAATTTGATGCCAATCTACATTGCTCCATAACGAGTGAACTCGGTGGCGGCTTTTTGGAGTTAAACAGAAGAATTTAAATCCCTTCTCCCATAAGAAATTCTTTGATTTCTTAGTTTCTGCCCACGACAACTTAACGTTACGAATTGTCCTTTTATCCCAATGCTCTTCATCGAGCGGAATCCCATAGTCATTGGGACGAATGTATGGATTTGAACTTACAATAACATTCGGTAAATAAGGAGTGGCCTCCGGTCCTTCACGATGAACAATAAAGTTTTCACCATATTCAATCGCTTCAGGGACATCGGTGTAGGCATGCATACGCCCGGTATCGGTATAGAACGGTTGGCTTTCATGGATTTGTTCCCAAAATGGAATACGCGGGTAGGTCCGAAAGAGCATTAATGCTCCTCCCGGAGGCCCATATTTACCTGCCATAATATCTTTTAGCTGATAACCTGTTGTTGTCGTAGAAGAATCCAATAACCTTTGAATGTAAACTTCTCTTTTATCTTCTAAAGCAAATTTCCAGTAATCATTAAAACGCTTGTCACCTGTAAGCTCGCCTAACTTCTCGGCTATCTGTGATAAAATATTCAGATCATCCCGACTATCAAAAACAGGAGGAATGCCTCCTTTCCATATTTGCAAGAAAGGATTTGAGCAGGAGGCTGTAACTTCCAGTCCCTCAAACTCTAACCAACTATTTGCAGGCAAAGCTATATCCGCATATTCAATGGACGCTGTCATTTGGATATCGAATGACACAATCATTTCAACATTTGGATTTACGTTTTTGATCATGTCATAACAGTGCTTCGCATTATTGATTAAGTTAACGTTGTTAAAAATAATTGCTTTAGAAGGTGTTGGCATATGGCTGTCACCAGTAAATACTTTCCGCCCTTCCTTCGGCGTTTCAACAATAAGTGGTCTATCTCCGTGATTCCAATAAGCTGGTTCTTCATCTTTAAAATGTGCCTTGGGTTTGATATCACGTCCATTTGCCTTTGGATCTAAATTGGGATGAAATGGATCTTCGGCCACCCATCCTTTAAATCCAGGCCCAGTCCAGGGTGATCCCTGAAAAAGGGCAGCTTTGTAGTTACCTGCCCATCCGTGAACGCCAGCGCCTTTCTTCCCGATATTACCTGTTAACATAAAAGGAAGATACCCCGCACGGTTCATTTCTGTGGCATGAAACCAGTGATTAATTCCCTCTCCCTGATGCAGAGCCGCCGGTTTGATCGTAGCAATATCTTTGGCTAACTGAACAATCAAATCTTTTGGAGCGTGTGTTATTTGAACAACGCTGTCCAAATCATAATCTTTAAGATGAATTTTATAGAGAGAGAACAATGTCATAACCTCAATCTCTTTCCCATCCACCGTATTTATCGTGTATTTTCCCTCAAGAGCTGGATTCTTAACTTTAGAAGAGAACACGGTACCCACATCATCTCTGGTAATTGCCGCTGGTTGATTTTTATCAGCATCCCAAACAACATAGTCCCCAAGTTGCTCATATTGTTTCTGATTCAATCCCTGATATTTAAAACTAGGGCCATCTTTTGTAAGTCCAAGTTGATAATCAGGAAAAACCTCAGATGCTCTTAAACGTTTTAAGTTATCTGTCCGTACCAGAAGCGGAAAGTCTGTAAAATTGTTGACGAAATCTTTGTCATACCATCCTTTATCAATCATTAATCGAGTGATACCCAAAAATAATGCCGCATCTGTCTGTGGGCGTATAGGAATCCAATAATCAGATTTTGTTGCTGGAGGGCTGTATTCCGGAGATATAGTGACCAGTTTAGCTCCCCGTTCCATACATTCGATAAACCAATGGCTGTCGGTCATCTTATTCTCGACAAGATTTTTCCCGTCTTGAATGATCAGTTTGCTGAAACGCAGGTCATTGAAATCACAGTCGGAATTTTGCAATCCATGAACCCAAGGATGTCCTGGAGCCTGGTCTCCGTGCCAGGTGTAGTTAGACCATGTCCTCCCTGCTTTAGCATACTTTTCTTCAACACCGCGAACATTGGCATCCAAGAGAGCTAGTGTATTGCATAAACGGTACATTCCATATTTACCAAAAACACCAAGCAATCCCATTCCTCCCCGCATCTTAACGGTTCTTGTTCCTGCTCCTTGCATTGCATCAACCATCTCAGGTGGATAGCCTTGGGCTAATAATTTTTGTTTACCGTCTTCACCGCTGTATCGTTTCGCAATCGAAATTAATGACTTCCCTATATATGTATAAGCATCATCCCAGGAAATTTTCTCTAACTTATCTGTCCCGCGTGAATCAAACTTATACTTAGTTTTGTTTGTCTCTGTTAATTCAGGAAAACCATCATCCGCCCACTGCTTCCAACCTCGACGGACAACAGGGTGTTTTAGACGGTAAGGACCGTAAAGCAACCGATGAAATGTATACCCTTTGGCACATTGGCGAGGATTCCAATTAGGAGTAGCGTGATTACCATATAGATCCTGATATGTTTCATAATTGTATTCACTCCCCAGACGAAAAACGATACCGTTACGAACATACGCCATAGCACGGCATGCATGTGTATCATTAGGAGAACAAACCCATGAAAATGTGCTGTCATATCGGTATTGATCCCGATATATTTTCTCCCAATCTCTATTAGGATAATATGCCAACGGATTTTCAATATTGTCTACCGGTTCAAGAGCCCACAAATGAAATCCTTTTAATGTTAGCCAGGCGCCAACACCTGCGGCTGAACTTACCTTAAGAAATTGTCGGCGGGTCATTCTCATGATTATGTCCTCCTCAATGAGGTTGAAATTTATTTTTCTAAAATAAGCTTATTCCAAATGGAAACCATCTTCTGTCCGTTGCGGTCACCTCCAGCACCATCCCATATAGCAAAAGCGACGCTTGATGTATCTCCTGATTTAAATTTCAGTGAACCTTTATCGCTGCCTTTTAGAGGCCGGACAAAAACAACATGCCACTTTCCGTTTGTCCAAATTCCTCTGGCATCAACTTTTTCCATTTTCGGTCTTTGTGCAGTATAGGAACCCATCCCTTCCGATATGCCCTCTTCAGCTGTCTCCTCTTTAGTAGGATCAGAGACGGGATTTCCTGCACCCCATCCGGTTGTGTATTTAGGATCATGAAATTTTGTTTTTGAATGAGCTGTTTCAAAAGCGGTTCCATGTTCATAATTCTTCTGAGATTCATAAAAGTCTGTCGCCGTATGTGGATATTGTGTTTCTATATCCTGCCGCTCACTTTCCTTTTCTTCCCAGCCTGCCTTCCAATGCCAAATGTAAACAGGTTGACCTGCTGCGCCCATACCAAAAAATGGTGGATCATTATCCATAGAAAATTGCAAGGCCGCACCATCAGAGAATGATTGAACTTCAACAAGGTTGTCATCTTCTTTAGGATCAGACCATGTCAGTTTAAACGCAATTTTATCTTCATTATAAATAGCGCGGATATCTACTCCTTCGATGCGATCATCCCGCCACCATAAGGGAGTTAGGGATACATAAACAGAATTGGCTTTCGACCAGTGTTGAGCAAATGGATTCATATCAATTTCATCTGAAATTCTTTGTGCCGTAATCTGTACTTGTTTTAATTGAGTTTTTTCTTCCTTGCCTTCAGGAACAAGTGACTGCACAAAATGAATCAAATCCCAAATTTGTTCTTGAGTAAAAACTTCGTTATAACTTGGCATGGGTGAGCCGGGCATTCCTGCAATCATGCGAAAATATAATTCCTCAGAACTAGAGTCTCCTTTGAAAACTCCTGCCGTTAAATCTCTTGGTTTTGTTGGTAGACCTTTGCTATCAACCATATTCTGCTGACCGTCACCGCGTCCTTGCATCCCATGACATCCGGCACAAGAGGCTTTAAAAAGCTCCCGCCCTCTGGCTAACCCTTCTTGCGTAACTTTAGGCTCCTCAGGTATCGTGATTACTTTTTCTGATGGAACATGTTTGCTTAAAATTTTATGAATAGATTCCCATGGGATATTATCACCAGCAATCTCTCCTTGCATTTCACCTGACTTCTTAAAACTTTCTATTTCCGATAAATATCGAACATAATAGACAAGTGCCCACCGATCCTCTTCACTTAAATGCTTCCAGGGAGGCATGGACGAGCCAGCCATACCTCTTTTGATTGCCTTAAAAATATCGTCATTTGATGCTTCTTGATTAGTTGTTGAAATCAATCTAAATTTATCACTAACAAAGTCTCGTGGCTTGGGATATAAAAGATAGGCAGCCTTACCGTCGCCAGCCCCTTTTATCCCATGGCATACAGCGCATTGTTTTTGATACAAAACTTCTCCCCTCTTAAACAATTTCTTAGAAGGGGCTGGCTTTTCTTCGTAAAAACCTTGTGATTCTACCGGTTCATTCCCAATGAAAATCAAAATAAGAAAAATACTTACGGCTCCCAGGAATGATAAAAGCCCTGTTAAGCATTTAGTTTTGTTAAGTCCTTTTTTCATTGTCCATTCCTCATAATTTAGATATTCCCATGTGTATATGCTAATTTAGCTTAAAAAATACACTCCTTATTGCAAGTAAAACATATTCATCTATATTAGATCAGCGATTGTTGTATCCCTTAAAAAATCCAAATAGGCCTCTTTAATAACCTTCCACCGATGATGAACCGCACAAGGTTTAGAATCGGAACATTTTTTTAAACCCAAGGCACACCCTGACCAGAGAGTCACATTATCAATTGGTTCGACGATTTCATACAGCTTTATATTCTTGGGATTTTTCTTTAATTGGAAACCACCATACAGGCCTCTTTGAGAACTCAAGAAACCACGGGCTGCAAGACTTTGTAATAATTTACTTAGATAATTTTGAGGAGCTTTGATTTTTTTGGCAAGGCTTCCCGCCCCTTCTCTTTGATCCTTGGGAAGTTTCGCCAATTCAACCATAGCATTTATGACTAGTGTACTTGTTTTACTCAGCATAAGTATATATTCACATGTATATATGTGATTATATTACTATTATTAGTAAAATCAAGAAGTATTCCGTTAATCTTGAATACCTACATTCTCATCTAATGCAGAAACTGATACCCTCCATTATCCAAAACTCCCCCACATTTCACTAAACCTCGCTAATTGATACTTTTCCTCGCCTTGCCGGGCGATATCGAGAAGCACCCGCAGGTGGAAGCGCTTTATAATCTCGGGGTCGTTTTTGTGTTCTTTCAGGTAGGCTTTGATAGGTTCCGCAAGGGTAAGAGCTTTAAGAATCCGAGCGATATATGACCAGTCCTCTCCTGTGACTTGTGCAAGGCCTCTGACGGTCTTTATATCGTGTGATTCCTTCAATCTCTGGTAATATTCCGCCTTTTCCAGCGGGAAGCGTTCAAGACGCTTTAAATGGGCCTGATGCTTCTTCCATACCTTTTGTTCTATGGTTTCGACATGGGCCAGGTCTTCCGGCCTGTGGCCTATGGTCAAATTTTGTCTGCCGGAATGAATGACAGTATAGAAGGGAAATTCGCACCAATAGGTTCGAGGTTTGAGGCTGGTAATTTTTCGGACATGATTGACATGCGTGAGCATATCGGAAGGGTCAAACTGAATTTCGGGGGTATTAGTAAGCGAATCAGGCGCGTTTGAGCTCTGCGCGTGGCTCAAACGCGCTCCTGTTCGCGTGAGGCTAACATATGGGGTGGCTGACGAGATTTGAACCCGCGACCTTCTGAACCACAATCAGATGCTCTAACCAACTGAGCTACAGCCACCACAAATTAAATTTTGTCTAGTATTTTTATATAACCGTCTTCTATTATTTTCTGAATATAGTCTTTTCTCTTTAATCTTTTTATCCTTTTTTCTACCAATCTGGCGGTCTTAATATCATCACACGCCTGCTTAAAAACTATATCTACTGGCAAAAGCCCTTTCGTTGAAATCACCCTACCCTTTTGATGCTGTTTTATCCTTTGTTCAATATTATCCGTGCTTCCAATGTAATAATTTCCATTTTTTCTACTCTGTAAAATATATACAAATGCCATTATAACCCACTACCTCATCCTCCACAACTGTTCCGACGCTCGTTTTACTCGGTCGGAATCCCGACTGAGCATAAAATGCGAACGTCGGGAAGCTACAGCCACCACAAATATTTAGGATAGATTGCTATTGGACTAAAACGTGAGATATTTTAGCACAAAGATTCCCAAGAGCAATATTTTCTTTTAAGGGGTCTCTTTTATAAGGTCCCCTGAAAAAGCGATGTTTTTAACCTCAAAATTGTCCAGGGCCGTCTCAAACGAAAAGTTCAAATTCACCCCAACACCAATAGATGTTAAGTTGTTGGCCAAAATCTCTCCTACCTTGGAAACCTCCGAATCGATTTTCTTAATCTTCCAGATATTCTGGATATCAACGTTTCCCTTAACTGTCATAACATTATTATCCGCGGATATTTCGGCTCCGATAATAGGCGTCTGGTCGTCACGGGCAACCTGCACAACCCCCTCCATATCTTTATCAACAACATTAATCCACCCTTTACCGGTCACCCATTTTGCCGCCGGATCAGACTGAGAAACAAGTTTAGCGGAAATACGATAATAAACCTGCTCCGACTGCAGCGGAACATGAAACTCATCAAATTGAAACTCTAAATCTTTCAGCTGAATATGGCTGAGATCAAGAACATCATGATTCATTTTATTTTCGTCAATAAATACTAATGTTCCCTCCTGCACTTCAAAATTCTCGATCGTAATTTTGCCCTTTTGAAGATTGGCCGGCGAGGACGCTTTTATATTTGAAGTAATATGGCTAAGCCGGGGAATTTCCGTTTGGGAGTTGGACGTACTGGTGTGCGAGAAATAAAACTTGCCATTCTTTTTTCGTTTGATCAGCATCGACGGTTTAGACAAAACCACATGGGAAAGACGCAGCTCGTTATGAAACAACGAATCCATTGCAATATCGATTTCCGTTTTCGAATATAAATAAATCCCATCCACCGCAACCTGCCTAATCTGAACACGGGCAGGAAATTTATAACGGACTGATCCGATTT
>JAGQKQ010000049.1 GCA_020430005.1 Candidatus Omnitrophota bacterium | reverse complement strand
GACTTTTATTTCCAGCGGTAATTTCTTAAAACGTCTCTGACTTTCTTTAACGCGCGGGCACGATGACTGATCTTCGCCTTCACTTCCGGTGGAAGTTCTCCAAAAGTCTGATCATAACGGGGAATTAAAAAATACGGATCATATCCAAATCCGTTACTTCCTCTCGCCCGGGTGGTAATAAGGCCGCCACAACTGCCATTTACGACATCAACAATACGTCTTCCATCAACGAGAGCGGCGAAACACCGGTAACGCGCCTGACGTTGATCCATCGGTACGTCTTTCAATTCCCGCAGCATCTTCGCGTTGTTCTTTTGATCATTGGCATTGGGACCGGAATACCGGGCAGAATAAATTCCCGGACGATTTCCTAAGGCTTTGATTTGAATCCCGGAGTCTTCTCCCAGGGTCAGTTTCTTTGTATAGAGTGCAATAGTGGCCGCTTTTTTAATCGCGTTCTGGGCGAAAGTTTTTCCGTCTTCAACAACTTCAGGAGCACCGGGATAATCAGCGAGTGAGGTGATTTTAATATCCATATCCGCCAGGAGCTGACGAATTTCTTTTAATTTTCCTTGATTAGTTGTGGCGACGACAAGTTCCCGCATATCGGTGGTCCGTGATCCGTGGTCCGTGGTCTGCGATAAATCACAGAACACAGGTCACTTAAAGCTCAATTCCCTTTAATGTTTTCTTTTGAATATCGACAAGTTCTTTAATTCCTGCAGAAGCAAGTTTCAACAGATCATCCATTTGTTTTTTCGAATAGGGTGATCCCTCGGCGGTTCCCTGAACTTCCACATACTTACCTTTACCGACCATTACCACATTCATGTCCATATCCGCTTTAGAATCTTCGGCATAATTCAAATCCAGAACCAGTTCATTGGCAGAAATACCGACACTGATAGCCGCGACATAATCGGATAGCGGAATGGTGTTAATCAGCCCGTGTTTTTTCATTTTGCTTAGCGCCAGGGCCAGTGCGATAAACCCGCCGGTAATAGACGCTGTCCGCGTTCCTCCGTCAGCCTGAATAACATCACAATCAATCTTGATGGTCACTTCGCCCAACTGGCTTAAATCAACAACGCTACGCAATGATCGACCGATCAAACGCTGGATTTCCAGTGTTCTTCCACTGGTTTTGTCCCGCTTAACCCGCGACGCACAGGAACCGGGAAGCATGGAATATTCCGCGGTCACCCAGCCTGTTTCGGTATTTTTTAAGAAAGGCGGAACCGTGTTTTCAATGGACGCTGTGCACAAAACCTTTGTATCACCGGACTCATATAAACATGATCCGGCCGGATGTTTCACATAGTTCTTTGTAATCTTAACCGGTCTCAGTTGACTTGAACTTCGTCCATCAATGCGTGACATGGGGTGTTCCTTCCTTATTAATGTGGCCTGTTGTCTGTGTTCTGTGATCCGAAGTTTTCAGACCACGGACCACAGATCACTTATTTTGTATATTCCGTAACGACCGTGGTCCCGATTCCTCCCCGGGGGTTCATGATCACTTCCAGCTTGGCCGAACGCGGCTTGCAAGCCCTGACAATATCTTCCATAAGCTTATTTACCAAATGCTCATGAAAAATACCGACATTTCGATAGGATACTAAATATAATTTGAATGATTTTAATTCCAGACACAATTGATTTGGAATGTAATCCAGCTTTATCACCGCAAAATCCGGCAAGCCGGTCTTCGGACAAATGCAGGTAAATTCCGGGATCTCCAGACTGACTGTATAGGTCTTATCCGGATATTTGTTTTCCCAAACCTCAATATCCGGAGTTTTTAAATCCCGGATGTTTTCTTGCAAATCTTCATATGAACTTTTTGACATACATTTCCTTGTTATGTGATCTGTGCTCAGTGATCTGTGATCTCACAATTTTTCATAACACGGACCACAGAAAACAGACCACCATCTTTTAATCTTCTATTCCTTTAATCCCTAGTCCTCAGTTATCTCACCTTCAGCATTTTATGCATTTGAGGAATAATTCTAACATCTTTTAGAAATTTCCGCGAATCTTTTTGGAACGCCTCACATTTTTCCACAACACCGTTTTTCATATCAAAAAAATTCGGCTGCAGAATAAACAACATATTCGGATCAGCTGCCGCGGCCATACGAGCCGCCTTTAGCACTTCCTCTTTTTCCGTTACACTGGAAATCACTGTTTTGATAAACAACTCTTTTCCTTTGGCGACACGGAGAAATTCTTCATGCTCATCCCAGTAGGGCCGGCATTCGGTAGAGCTGGGTAGTTTCATATCCATCGCAATAATATCAATATCCTGAACAACTTTACCAAGCTCATTCGGCAAGACACCATTAGTTTCCAGATATGTCAGTAAGTTTTGTTCTTTGATACGCGGGATAAATGCTTTGATAAATTCAGCCTGCAACAACGGTTCACCGCCGGTTATGCTAACGGAATGACAGTCATTATTCAACTCCACAATTTTCTGGATGAGCTGATCTTCATCATATTCATCATACCGCCGGGTAGTATCACCAATAGAATGCGGTGTGTCGCACCATACACAGTGCATATTACATTCAAAGAAACGGACAAAAATTTGCTGAATACCGGCGTATTTGCCTTCTCCTTGAATAGATCGAAAAATTTCTAAAATATTGGCCTTCGTCGCTTGTTGCCCGTTACTCGTCGCTCGTAAATTCATCTTTAATCCTCTAATCCTTTAGTTCTTAAATCCTTAAAAATCATAAAGCGCACCTTACAAACTTTTTATGTCATTGCGAGGAGCATGGCAACAAAGCAATCTATTAAGATTGCCACGTCATTTCATTCCTCGCAATGACACTAATTATAAGATAGGCTTAACTAATTAGCCATTAACGGATCTACAATACCAGCTTCTTCAAATCCTTTAGCCCGTAAACGGCAGCTGTCACAGGTTCCGCACGGCGTCTTTCCCCCCTGATAACAGGACCATGTTTTTTCATAAGGAACTTTGAGATTTGTCCCAACTTTTATAATTTGGGCCTTTGTTTTTTTCAAGAAAGGAACTTCAATATGAACGGCGTGTCCTTCGGCTCCGGTCTTTGTTCCGGCCTTAATGGTGGTCTGGTACGCCCGAAAGAATTCCGGACGGCAATCGGGATAACCGGAATAATCCAAAGCATTGGCACCAATAAACACCGCCTCAGCTTTGACAACCTCGGCATAAGACGCCGCAAAACTTAAAAAAATAATATTCCTCGCCGGAACATAGGTAGACGGAATTTTCTTTGGATCGATTTTCTTATGTTGAGGTATAGCCATGGATGAATCCAGCAAGGAAGATCCCTGCCACGGCAAAGCGATTTTTACAACGTGGAATGGACAACCAACCGATTTGGCCAATCGTTTGGCAATCTGAATTTCTTTACGATGACGCTGTCCATAATCAAAAATAAGACAATGCGCTTTAAATCCTCTATCCATCGCTTCATAAAGAAGCGTGGCCGAATCCAGACCACCCGATAATAACACTACCGCCTTCTGGTTGCTCGTTGCTCGTCGCTTGTTGCTGGAAAATTCCTTCATAAACTAATTCCAAAAAAATTGTTTTTAAAAATCCATCTTTCTTTATACAAAACTTACCTTTTATTATAATGACCCATCGAGCGACTAGTCACGAGCAACGAGCAACTATTCATAATAAACCGCACTTGCCATATCCGATTCCCATACCTGCGCTTTCACAACTTTTAGGGGAGCGACTTCCTTAGCAAAACCATGATAAATATATTTGGCAATATTTTCCGCCGTGGGGTTAACATCCTTAAAATATTCCAGATCATTTAAATTTACATGGTCAATCGTGGCCAGAAATTCTTTAAACTTTTTCTTCAAGACCGCAAAATCTTCAACCATTCCCAATTCATTAAGACTTTCTTTTTGCAGAAATACTTCAACCTTCCAGGTGTGCCCATGAAGATTCCGGCATTTACCTTCGTACCCTCTTAAAAAATGCGCCGACGCAATATCCCCTTTAATCGTTAGTTCAAACATAATGTCCTCTCACTTTGGCTTTAATTGTATATCCTAAAAATTTCTTCGCGATCACCTCAAAGGCCTGAGGTTTATCACTGACAATAAACGTTGTTTTTCCTTTTACTGATGACATTCGCAATAAATGATTCTTCTTTAAAATACTTTCCACTTCTCGGGCCACTTCATACGCCGAATCCACTAGAAACACTTTTTGTCCCATCACCTGCTGAAGCGTCGTTTTTAAAAGCGGATAATGCGTGCAGCCCAGAATCAATGTATCAATACCCGACTTTTTTAAATCTTTTAAATACGTCTCTGCGATATCCGATGTGATTTTGTTATCCAGCCATCCCTCTTCCACCAATGGCACAAACAAAGGACACGCCTTTCCATAAACCTTGGCGTCCCGGCAGAACTTCTTAACCGCCGCGGTATAACGGCCGCTGTTAATCGTTGCCGCTGTTGCGATAACCCCTATCTTTTTGCAGCGTGAGGTTGCCGCCGCTTTTTTTGCTCCGGGAACAATAACACCAAGAATCGGGACAGAAAATTTTTTCTTTAAGCGATCAATCGCGTAACTGGATGAAGAGTTACACGCGACAACGACCATTTTGACATTATGCTCCAGAAGGGCCTCGGTATTTTCAATAGAAAACTGAATGATGGCTTCTTTGGACTTTGTTCCGTAAGGAACGCGCGCGGTATCGCCAAAATAAACAATGTTTTCGTGGGGCAAATGGCGTGTTAATTCTTTAACAACGGTGAGACCTCCCAAACCCGAATCAAAGACTCCAATCGCCGCTTTAGTATTCGCCGTCGGCATAATTCATGATCCCTTTTGCAATCGCATACGCTAACTTCTGCCGGTAAGATATTGTATCAAGAAGTTTTCCTTCATGCGGATTGGTGACAAAACCTACCTCCACCAAAACCGACGGAATTAATGTATTCCTAAGAACAAAAAATCTGGCATCCTTGGCCCCACGATTACGGGCCTTAACAGAATTGGCCGATTCTTCCACAATTAAGTTGGCCAGCGTAGAAGATTCCGCTTGTTTATTTGTATAAAGCATATCCGAAAGGATTGTTTTTAAATTATCATCCTGTTGCTCCATACTCATCCGGTGAAAATAATGTTCTTCGTTCAGACGCCGTTGTTCTTCATCACGATCCATCGAATCCAAATCTTTCAAAGAAAAAACCTCAATACCGTCCGCTCCTCTCGCAGGAGAAGAATTCGCATGAATACTGACAAAAAGATCTGCTTCAGATTTGCTGGCTACTTCCGTCCGCTCCTGCAAAGAAATAAACTCATCATCTTTCCGCGTCATAATCACTTTAAATCCCCGCTGTGTTAAGATCTTTTCAAGACGCTTAGCGATATCAAGGACAATGTCTTTTTCCTGGATCCCGTCGAGACCGATCGCTCCGGGATCTTTCCCCCCATGACCGGCGTCAATCACGATTTCGCGAACCTTTTGAAGCGGTGGATATTTTTGAGCGGCTAACGGTTTCTTAACAGATTTAAATGTCGCCACCGGCTGCTCACGGATTTTATCGATAATCCTGCTCTTAAAATCCTGGGGAACCGTAACGGTACTATTTTCGGTTTGAATCGCCTCGCTTAAAGAAACCTTATGGCCTCCCATTAAAACCACTTCACTACCAACAAGTCCCTTTACAGAAACACCGTCGATATCCAGTGTTACCACCTGTGAGACGCTATCCCACTGCCAGCTGATGTTATTCTGTTGACAAAGATCTTTTAAATATATTCTTTCGGGAATTAAAATAATATCGTCAGGCATTGTTGTTTTACATCCTGAAAGGACAAGAAGAAAAAGCAAAAATGAAAGTTTAACAAACTTCATAATTAATTGTCTTCACTGATTTCCGGTGTTATAAAAATGATCACTTCTGTTTTTAACAAGCGCTCCTTTTCATTCCGAAAAACAAACCCGACAATCGGCAAGTCCCCTAAGAGAGGAATCTTGCGCGTAGCCTCAACAATGACTTCTTTAAAAATTCCCCCGACAACAACCGTTGAATTCTTCTCCATCTTTATAACGGCTTCGCTCATGCCGTTTGTTCCGCCGTTATTTGATTCTTCATAGGCACTGATAATTCGCGGCTTTATTTTGACCTGAACTATTTGATCGTCAAGATAACGCACGCTCACATTAAACTTTAATTCCTCATCCCATTCCAAAGCCGTTTCATCTTCATCAATATTAGCTGTAGAGATAATTTCCGTTGACTTAACCGGCAACTGGACAGTTTTCTCCACCTTGGTTTCAATTTTTGCCTCTGATGATGTATTAATGGTCCCAACCGTATCCAGCGCGTCAAACAAAACCTCCAGGTCTTCTTTCGATAAAGATCCCACACTTAACTGGTTTGTTTGGCCCTCATCCGGCTCTTGAGAATCTTCAAGATCAATTCTAACGTAATTGGAAACAATCCCCTCCCAATCAACACCATCCAGGTATTCGTCATTTAGTGTAATGTTGATAATTTTTGTTTTTATTAAAACATTCCGTTCCTTCTGGTCGATACGCTCAATCATATTCTCAATTTCCGTAATATTCGTTAAGGTATCCGTAACCACGATTTCATTCTTGTCGGCATCAATCGACATAATCCCGTCCTTGGGTGTCAGCATTTTTTGAATATCATCTTCAATATCAACAGCACGAATATGGTGAAGTGTAAAAACCTTTGTATCAATAGGCAAATCAATTTGCTGGATGATATTGACCATCTCTTGCAGTTTATTTGGAGAATCCATAAGGATAATGGTATTGGTTTCGTTATTGTGAAGTATTTTTCCAATGGAGCTCTTTACTTCTTGCAGTTTTATTACGGTATCGTCGAGATCGGCATGCAACAGAGGAATAATCTTGGTATGGATTAACTGGTTAAACGCATAGCCATAACGCAACTTGAAATTTTTCGCGGTCATGACACGAATACCTTCCGGCTCTTCTTTATAAGCCAGATCAATGGAGTCCAGAATAATTCTTAACGCGTCTTCCACATAAATGTCGTTTAAATAAACCGTTACTTCGCCGCTAATATCATCATCGGGAATAAAAACAACTCCGGTCTTAGCCGTAATTTCTTCCAAAACCACATTGATATCAGCACCGGCAAACTGCAGATTATTGAGGATACTATTGGAACTTAAACTCTTCCTTTCCATCATATCATAAGCCGGCTGGCCTGTTTTATCCATCTCACTCTGGGCAAATCCCCACGAAGTCAGAAGAATATGCAATGTCAAAACTAAAATAATTGGTTTTATTTTTATTGGCATGAGACTTTTTGCTCACTTTCTTTATTCAAAACATTTCGTATTTCTTTCAAAGTAAAATCCTGTTTCTGTAGATCGCGTATTTTCTTTAAACGCTCATACGACGTATCATCAAAATACCGAAATTTTGTTTCCGGAGAACGTCCAATTTCCTTCAGAAGCCCCAACCGTAAATAAAATTTCAGGGCGTGTGTGGAATACCCGCTGATTTTTGCCAGATCTTTTAAAAGATAGATATTTCGCATAATTTCCTGTTATCTTGACTGCCTTGGGCAATCCCCCATTTCTTGTAATATTCTAAGAATAAACAAGTTACTTCACTCTCTAAGTGGATAGTAAAAGGATTGTCCTATTCTGATATATTTCGCCCTGACTGTCAAGGCCTTTATAGCCGCACAACATCTTGACGGGCTTTGGCTTATCTGTTATACCTAAAAATGAGGATACTACTATGGTTGTCTTTTTCTACATTTTCGTTCGTCTTTTAATTATCGGTGTTTCAGGTTGGCTGATCTGGATGTTACTGAAAGGCCAGAACTGGCAGGATATTGTCCAAACAATCCGCCACGGTTTTGAAACGGCGATAAAAAGCTGCGGTTTTCACACACATCAAACCCGTTATCCCGTAGAGCTTTATAAATGGGTTGTTCTGGATGAAGAAGATGTTTCCGATGAATGTCTGGAGCGTACAATCTGGCCGGAAATGGATATTGCCGATTGGATGCAGGCCGGACTGCCCAACACGCCTGAAGGCCCTTGTCAGCGCGGCAAAGAATGTAAATGTAAACTTATCCTCTATAAACAAACGCGCTCGCCACAAAATACAGGCTAATTGGAAAGTGCCTGTTCGGTCTCTTTTATTTTTCGTTCAATATAATCTTTTTTCTTTTCCGATAAATTTTTCTTGTTAAGAATTTCCCGGCGGATAAGAACCGATTCTTCATAGCGGTTCAAATGATAAAGTATTTCCGCTTTAGTATCCAGAAAATCTGTCTTTTCAGGATAATATGACAAGGCCTGATTAATAAGACTCAAGCCGTCTTCCAGTTTCATATCTTCATGCGCGTAAAGCCTGGCCAGCTCATTATAGGCTTCCGCAAAATCCGGTTGTGTTTTGATACTTTCCAATAAAAGCCGTTCTTTCTTCGGAGTGTCGTACTCCTGAGAATAGGCCTGATAATCAAAATATGCAGGATTAGATGTCATTAAATAAATGACCGGAATAATGGTCACGCCGGCATTGTAGACATAGTGTGTGACAACACTGGCTATCGTTGATCCACTCCATTCCCGCAAGAATGTTAAAACCAGTCCTAACAGCGTCACCATTCCGATCGCCAGCCAGTCTCCCCAGTATTGCGGGACGTGAAGCAGTGCGAACGTTAATCCGATAATAAGAATGACCGGCATCTTCCCCATAAATTGCCGGAAGACACGGAAGAAATAACCACGAAAGACAACTTCCTCAATAAAAGGCGCCACAATAACAGCAAGGAAAAGTAAAAAAATAACAACTATGGCCGACGGATTTTCTCCCAAAACCTCCGAAAGAGGCGTCTGTGGAGGCGCAACCCGATTAATCATCATATAAGCCGAACACGCCGCAAAAACTACTCCCAGTAAGGCCGGAATAATAAAAACTTTGTGCGCCGAATTTTCGGGATAGACCAACCTTATACTGTCGGCAAATCCTTGCTTTGAAAGTGTGGGAGAAACACGATAAATAAGATAAAACACGAATCCGGACGACACAAATGTCATTAACACCATTTCCAACAATTCGTAATCTCCCAAACCCATCAAACGAAAAACAACAACGGTTAAAGACGACAATACACACATGCCATAAAACCAGTAATAAATTACTCCCATCGCGCCGGCAACAATCAGCATCTTTTGTTTACGCAACATTTGCTTCTCGACGCCAGCCTTATATTCCTCTTCGCTAACAGTATCCAGCTCGGAGAGAAGTAATTTTAAAAGACGCCGGCGGCGGATGAAATAAAATGTGGCCGTATAAAAGAATGTAAATTGCGCCAGTGCCTTCCATTGCTGGCTTGGGGAACAAAGAATTAAAATGGCCGAAAGAAAAAAGGTCAAGAAAATGATTTTTTCTAAATGAAAAACTTTTCTGGTTAAAGCGGCGTTATAGCGGGAAAAATTGAGTCCATCCAGACAAAAAAAGATAACCAACAATCCCAGCAATAAATAAATCATTTCAATTTTATCCTTTAACTTTTCTTAATTTTGCCACAAAAAATCCATCCATGTTTTCCGTCGGGAGTATTCTAACACATTTCTGAATATCAGGATTATACGTATTATCCATCCATTCTAAAACAGGAGGATATGTGTCAACACCTGTGGTACTGATATCTTTCAGCACAAACATACCACCAGTCTTTCTCAAAAACCAGTTAATCACTCCCTCGTTTTCCTCCGGCGCAAATGTACATGTTGAATAAACTAATACACCTTCATCTTTTAAACAGCGCCCGGCATTGAGAATCAATCCTTTTTGCTTTCGTACCATTTCTCTAATTTTACGGGGACTCCAGTAACGAAATGTTTTTTTATCCGTAACGTCAAAACGGCCTTCCGAACTGCATGGCGCATCTACAAGCACTTTATCAAAAAGCTCACCTTCACAGCGGTAACGCCGTCCGTCGATAAGCTTCATATCAACAATGCCAACACCCAGAAGATCAAGCACACTCCTTAGTTTATAAAGACGATTACGTACATGTTCAACGGCTATGATATGTCCTTTATGCTCCATCATATCCGCCATTTGTGTTGTTTTGCTTCCCGGAGCCGCGCACAAATCCAGAATCCGTTCGCCGGCTTGAGGCTCAAGTGTCCAGGCCACAAACATACTGGACAGACTCTGAATATAAATCTTTCCCTCATGGAGCTCCGGCATAGAAGTTACGATTGTTTTATCTTTCATAGAAAGAATGTAAGCCTTGGGAAACCACGTTACAGGAGCATAGACCAAATTCCGTTTCGTGAGTTCTTTCAAAAAACCTTCTTTTTCCTTCATCTTGATCGCGTTAAGACGCAAGGCAAACTGTTCCTTCTTAGAAAAGGTTTGTAAAACCTTCGGCAGATTTTCTTCCGGAACAATTTTAGCAAGACGTTCCAGGAATTTTTCGGGTAAAGTATTCATGAAATTAGTGTGTTTCCGTCTACGGCTTAAGCAAGCGTTTTCCCAAATAACGCGTTATTATACCTTATTTACGGAATTTGTTAATATTTTTCAAAATACTGTAAATAAACAAGTTATGGTTGCATTGCATTCTTAACTATAATAATATATACTTTAAATATACTA
>JAGQKQ010000048.1 GCA_020430005.1 Candidatus Omnitrophota bacterium | reverse complement strand
AGAATATAGTCGTCCCCGCAATCGAAACTGTCAGGACCACAGCAATGATCAAGAAAATAATCAGAACTCTTCCGGAATTGTTTTTATTTACAAGCATTTTTGGTAGCTTAATTAGTCTATTTACCGATTATATTTATTATATTTCAAAAACGAACCAAGTAAAGCGCCTTATCTATTTTCTTTTCCATAGACTTTGGTTAAAAATTCATCCGGCACTTTGGAAGAAAATTCTACGTATTCTTTAGTCATCGGATGTTTAAAACCGATTGACTTGGCATGTAATGCCAAACGGGAAAAAGAATTTTTCTTCCCATATTTACTATCTCCCAAAATCGGGTGTTTGATGTATCTCATGTGCACACGCAATTGGTGCGTTCGGCCTGTCTTTGGAAAAAGGGCGACAAGTGTCACGTCGTTATGCCGCTGAAGAACCTTGTAACGGGTAAAAGCCTCTTTCGCACTTTTATCAAAAGCTACCGTCTTTTTTTCCCGATGTTTGGTGTCCCGCCCGATCGGCACATCTACCGTTCCTTCGTCGAATTCAACCTCTCCCTCAACCAGCGCGACATACTGTTTGCGTACTTCATGACGTTTGAACTGCTTAGCCAAACGGGTATGGGTAATATTATCTTTGGCTACCAAAATCAAACCGGAAGTCTCCTGATCAAGACGATGGACAATACCAGGCCGCATACTATCATTGACATCAGAAAGATGGTTCGCGTAATGCAATAGCGCGTTCACCAACGTACCTTTGTAAATATTCTGTGCCGGGTGAACCAGCATCCCCGACGGTTTATTAATTACCAGCAGATGTTGATCTTCATAAAAAATATCCAGCGGAATATTTTCCGGCTGGATATACTGCGGCGTCAAAAAATCTTCGGGGACATCAACAATAATATCTTCCCCCGGGGCTACTTTGTGATGCGCCTTCGCGATCACTTCATTCACCCTAACATGACCATGATCGATCAGTTTCTTAATAAAACTTCGAGACGGTGCTTTGGAAAAGTGTTCCGTGAGATAAATATCCAAACGCTGATCGCGATCATCCACGGCAACTTTAAAATGGTGAATAGCCATATAACACTAGCCTTCTTTAGAGGAAAGCTGAACACACTTCCAGGCGACCACAAGCGCACCGATGCTGATCGCTGTGTCAGCAATATTAAACACCGGCCATATTTGAAAATCGATAAAATCAATCACATAGCCGTAAACCATGCGGTCAAAAAGATTTCCAATCGCTCCGCCGAGAATAAGCGAAAAGGCAATAATATAAGGACGACTTAACGCAGAATTATTCCGCCGGTAATAATAAATATTAAAGATAAGAAGCACAATCGCGATGATCGGGATAATAATAAATACAATACCCTGATTCTTAAAGAGACCAAAGGCAATACCGGTGTTATGAACCAGTGTCATGTGCAGGACTTTGGGAATGACAGGGATGGACTCGCCATGCAGGAGCAAGTCGGAGAAAAATAATTTTGTGACACGGTCAATAATCACAACCGAGAATGTTGTGATTAACGCCAAAACACCGTCTAGCTGCGAACGGGTTAGATCCTTCATGTGTTATCTTTTGTTTTCTAGTTCTTCCTGACAGGTCAAACAATATTCCGCGTAAGGAATGGCTTCCAATCTGGCCTTGTTGATGGCTTCACCCTTTTCCAAACAAATACCATAAGTTCCGTCGTCAATACGTTTCAACGCTTCTTCAATCTTCTGGAGAATTTCACGGTCTTTTGATGCCAGACCCATTGTGAATTCTTTATCGTACATATCCGTCGCAACATCGGCCATATGCTGTACGTGGCCGGACACATCGCTGGATTCACTGCTCTTGGAATTAGACTCGTCTGACATATTCTTTAAATCTTGAACATGCTCTTCACGAGACTGGAAAAGCAATTTCTTAAAATATTCCAGCTCTTTTTTTGTCAGTTTTTTCGGCTTTTTTACAGCTTTCGCTTTTGACGTTTTCTTAGTGGGCATTATTAATACTCCTTTACTATGTCGGAACATCTTTGACACAAACACGGATGCTCAACATTCTGTCCGACATCACTCGTATACTTCCAGCAGCGGGCGCATTTTTGTCCTTGTGCCCGTGCCACTTCAATTTCTGTTTGAGAAAAATCTTCGTTAATCGGATTCTTCACACGCTCTACCCGGCTAATTTCAGCTTGCGAAACAATAAATGCGTCAGGAAGAAAGTGTTTGAATTCTTCCAGAAAACCGCCATCCCGATCACTGGCCGTACTAAAAAGCAATTTTGCCTCCAGGGAACTTCCGATCTTCCCTTCCTTACGGAAATTTTCCAGATGTTTTAAAACATGCGGCCGCACATTGACGAGCCATTCAAACTGTTTTTCAACATCCGCATTGTTCCATTCCGGCAAAGGATCTTCAAACTCAAGCAAATGAACACTTTGCGTATCTTTTATGGACGAACTTTTCGGCATCATCTGGAACGTCTCTTCCGACGTAAAACTGAGGATCGGCGCCAACAATCGAACCAAGTGATTAACCACATGATAAAGAACCGTCTGAGCCGCTCTGCGCTCAGTTGATTTTGACGCAGAAGTATACAGCCGATCCTTTAGGATGTCAAGATAAAAGCTGGAGAGCTCGCTATTACAGAAGGTATAAATCCGCTTATAAACCTTGGCAAAGTCAAAAGCCTCATAATGGTCTCTCACCGAGCCGGCTGTTTTCGATAACTTGTGCAGGGCCCATCGATCAATATCCAGCAAATCGGCGTAATCCACCATATCGGTATCCGGGTCAAAGCCATGCAAGTTCCCTAATAAGTAGCGAAGTGTGTTACGTATTTTCCGGTAAGCATCGACCAAACGGTCCAGAATCTCCTGAGAAATACGGATATCTTCGTTATAGGAACTGGAGGCCACCCATAACCGGATAATATCGGCACCACTGGTTTTCATAAGATCCAGCGGTGAAATAACATTTCCAACAGACTTAGACATTTTTCGTCCTTGCCCGTCCACAACAAAACCGTGGGTCAAAACAGTTTTATAAGGGGCCTTGCCTTCAATCGCATAAGCCGGAATAAGTGAAGATTGAAACCATCCACGATGTTGGTCTGATCCTTCAAGATACAATTCCACCGGCAATTCTTGCCCTAACATTTCCTTCAAGACCGCTTGATGGCTGACGCCCGAATCGAACCACACATCCAGAATATCAAAAGTCTTTTCAAAGGCATCAAGACCATGCCCGTCAATTTTAAAGTCCTTGGGCAACAATTCATTCAGATTTTTTTCAAACCACGCGTTTGTTCCTTCCTGACGGACAACATCCGCAAAATGCTTTATGACTTCTGAAGAAAGAATATATTCGCCGTTTGTTTTATGTTTCAAGGCAGGAATCGGCACACCCCAATACCGCTGACGGGATAAACACCAGTCGGGACGACCGGCCACCATAGAGGAAATCCGTTCTTTCCCGCTTTCCGGAACCCATTGAATATTGTGATTAATTTCTTCTTTCAATTTTCCGCGAAGATTATCATGATCAATCTTTAAAAACCATTGCTGTGTGGCACGGAAAATAATCGGCTTTTTACAGCGCCAGCAATGCGGATAAGAATGCACAACATCTTCCGTATGAAGCAGCTTTCCCTCCTGCTGTAACCGTTCAATGATTTGCGGATTGGCCTTAAAGACATGCTCTCCGGTATACGGCCCTTGTGTGTAAACGCCACGGTCATCAACCGGCATCAATGTTTCCAGCCCATATTTTATACCGGTTTGAAAGTCATCCTGCCCATGCCCCGGGGCTGTATGAACCAGACCGGTTCCGTCCTCTTTTGTAACATAATCGGCCGTGACAACGCGGCAGTCATTTTTATCACTTAATGGATGCTGATAGACAAACTGTGTTAGCTCCTCACCCGTTAAAGTTCCCAATTCTTTATAATCGCTGATTCCGGCCTTACCCAAGACTCGCGGAGCCAGTGTCTTCTCTATAATAAGAACATCCTGTCCGATGTCCGCCAATACATATTCAAAAGCCTGATGGGCCGCCACCGCCACATTCGCCACCAGCGTCCACGGTGTTGTTGTCCAAATTAACAAGTTCAACGGTTTATCAACTTTGATCTTGGACACTTCCGGGTTACTCACCTGAAACTTAACAAAGACTGTCGGCGATGTATGGTCTTCATATTCTACTTCCGCTTCCGCTAAAGCTGTTTCGCACTGAAAACACCAGTTAACCGGCTTTAATCCACGATAAATATAACCTTTTTCGTTTAGTGCCGCTAAAGATTTCAGAATCCAATATTCATAATCTTTATTAAGCGTTAAATACGGCCGTTCCCATTCACCAAAAACACCCAGACGCTTAAATTGTTCCCGCTGAATCCCCACATATTTCATCGCGTAATCATGCGCGCTCTTGCGGAATTCAACACAGTCCACATCCGATTTGCGCTTCTTGAGTTCTTTTAAAAGTTGATGTTCAATCGGAAGGCCATGGCAATCCCATCCCGGAATATATAAACTTTCATAGCCGGACATAGTCTTGAATTTGACAACCATATCTTTAAGGATTTTATTTAACGCGTGGCCGATATGGATATTACCATTGGCATAAGGCGGCCCGTCGTGCAATGTGTAGCGCGGCTGGCCTTTGGATTTGGCTTTAATCTTATCCCACAGTTTTCCGTTTTCCCACTGTTCCAGAAAGGCGGGTTCTTTTTGCACAAGACCGGCACGCATGGAAAAATCTGTTTGGGGAAGATTGATTGTCTTTTGGTAATCGTTGTTTTTAGATTCTGAAGAGCACATGATAACTTTACTTAATATATTTTCCGATAATAACGCTTAATTCTTTTTTCTTTTGTTCGCTGATCGCATCCGGGCTGGTAATAATGGCATATTTCAAAGCATCCTGCGCCTTAAACGATGAGAGTTTTCCAACGCGTGGAATAGCTATTTTCAATATGGCCTTCGATACTTTGACATTCTGCGTTAAATTATTAATGATCATTTCAACCGTGACCTGATCATGATCCTGATGCCAACAATCGTAATCAGTAACCGCGCATAATGAAGCGTAAGCGATTTCCGCCTCCATGCAAAGTTTGGCTTCCGCCATATTCGTCATACCGATGACATCCATCCCCCAGCTTCGGTATAAATTCGATTCCGCTCTTGTGGAGAATTGTGGCCCTTCCATATTAATATAGGTTCCTTTTTCGTGAACCGTCGCGCCGGCTTCTTTAACAGAATCGATAAGAATTTCAGTTAGTTCCGGTGCTACCGGATCCGCCAGAGACACATGAGCGACAATACCATCGGTAAAAAAAGAAGATTCTCTCGCTTTATTCGTTCGATCCACAAACTGATCGGGCACAACAAAATCCAGAGGTTTAATTTCCTCCCTTAAACTTCCACAGGCCGAAACAGAAATAATGGCGTCCACGCCAAGACGCTTCATTTCAAAAATATTCGCGCGGTAATTAATCTCACTGGGAGAAATACGGTGGCCTTTACCATGCCGCGCCAAAAATACAACATCGACATCGCCGAATTTGCCTTTTAAAAAATGTCCTGATGGACGGCCGAAAGGTGTGTCTACAATTGTAACATCTTCCTCAATTGTAACACCGTCCATTTCATATAAACCGCTGCCACCAATAACGCCGACCTTGGCCATACTAACTCCTTGAAAGCTCTTTCGCTCTTTTTTTCGCCGCACTTAATGCGTCTTTAAAAATTTTTTCGTACTTATGTTTCTGAAAAACTTTTAACGCGGCTTCTGTTGTTCCACCTTTGGATGTCACGCGTTTGCGCAGAATGTCCGCTGATTCCTGTTGATGTTCCAACAGCGCTAGACTTCCCTTTAAAGTCTGAACAATCAATTTATGCGCGGCATTATCTTTAATCCCTAAATTGGAGGCTGCTTTTTCAAACGCTTCCACAAAATGAAAAACATACGCGGGACCGCTTCCGGAAATAGCGGTAATGGAATCGAGATCTTTTTCCGCCACAACCACTGTCGTACCAATTAAATCAAAAATACGGCAGGCCAGTTTTAAGTCTTTATTAGACGCAAACCGTCCCATGCTGATACCGGTGACTCCCTGTTGAATTTGGGCCGGTAAATTAGGCATTGTGCGGATAACCCGCGGTTTATTATTTAGTGCCTTCTCTATATAACGGCAGGTTACACCCGCGGCTATGGATATCCATAGCTTGTTCGACAAATTCATGTTTTTCAGTTCGGCTAAAAGACCTTCAAAACCCTGAGGTTTCACGGCCAAAATAATCACAGAACATTCTTTAATCCCAGATTCCAGATCAGCCACGGCCATAGAGTATTTCCGTTTAAGCTGAGACGCTTTTTTCCGGTCTTGTTCGCAAAGGACAACACGGAATGTTTTGGAAATACCGGCAATGATAGCACCACCCATATTACCGCCACCGATAACACAAATTTTTGTTTTCATCATAATCACCCGAATATCGCACTGCCGATGCGGATCATATTGGACCCTTCCTGCAACGCGATTTTATAATCATTGGACATTCCCATAGACAAATAAGGAAGATCGGACGCGATGTTAAGTTTCAATTGGTCCGCCATTTCATCCCGCAGAAGACGCAGTCCGCGAAAACAATCACGGATTATGTTTTCATCATCAGTCAAAGGCGCCATCGTCATAAATCCTTTGATTCGTGCATTTTTTAGCTCAAGAAGCTCCTGAATTAACGGCCGGACATCGTCCCGTTTTAAACCATACTTTTGCTCTTCTTCCGCGATATTAACCTGAAGCAGAATTTCTATTGGCTTGTTCAAATTCCCGGCCTGTTTATCAATTTCACGAGCCAGTTTTAAACTATCAACGGATTGAATAATGTCAAAATGGGCAACCGCCTGTTTGACCTTGTTGGTCTGCAAATGCCCGATGAAATGCTTTTTAACCTGTAAAAGATCCTCTTTAATGGCTTCAAGTTTCGGGACGGCGTCCTGAACCCGGCTTTCGCCAATATGTTTCAAACCATTTTGGACAGCTTCCAAAATCTTGGCCTGATCAGTGTATTTGGTCACCCCGACAAGAATAACATCCTGTGGATTTCGTCCTAACTCACTGCAAATTGAGGAAATATGACGCTGAAGAGCCAGAATATTGTCCCGAATCATTGCAATAGGCTAGCATAAAAGAATTTAATAGTCAATCGAATATGGCGGGGTTCTTCTCTTATATTAACCTTGGCGGGCTACTTCAGAATCGGCCTTTTTGGGAAGCTTAATTTTAACCACGCTACCGTGGCCTACCTCACTGATCACATTAATCGCCCCTTTATGGTTTTCAATAATCCCTTGCGCGACCGATAACCCTAGACCGGTATGACCCTCTTTTGTGGTAAAAAATGGATTAAAAATATACGGGATATCCTTTTTCTCTATCCCCACACCGGTATCCGCAAGAATCACATGAAAAAGATCCTCTGTTACCTTTCCTTCAACTGTGAGCGTCCCGCCATCCGGCATAGCCTCAACGGCATTGTTAACCAGATTAACCAATGCCTGGTTAAATTGCTTCTGATCAATGGATACAAAAACTTCCTCATCTTTTGAGAAATGCCGTTCAATTGTAATATTATTCGACAAGAGGTTACTTTTCAGCATAACAATCGTTTCATTGAGCAGTTTAAAAATATTAGTGCTATTTACCGAAAGCGGCTGCGGATTACTATAATCGATTAAATGCTCCAGCAAGGAATTAATACGATCGACTTCAATGCGAATTTTTGTCGCAAATTTCTTTAGGAACTCCTCATCATCTAAACGCTTCGGGAGAAAATGGCTATACGTGTTGACTGCTGTTAATGGATCTTTAATTTCTTTAACGATATCTCCTGTGAGACCGGCCATAATTTTATACCGCTCGGCATTCGCGGCCTCCTGACGAAGAAGCTCATTCTGTTTGGCAATCTCCTGTGGAGTCCCTTTAAAAACCTTCCGGTCGACAAAAGCCTGAACACGATTCCGTATGGGAATAAAAATAAGCCCCAATAAAAACGCGATACAAATACTGGTCAGCTTGGATTCATAATGAAAGGCGTCCTGAACAATCCCTTCGACCAGAATAACCACGACAAGATATAATAAAGACAGCATCGCGATGGAAACGGAATAAACAATCCCTTTTTGAATAACAAAATTAAAATCAAAAAGCTTATGTCTTATAATGGCATGACCAATAATCAGTGGATAAATGGCAATTAAGAAATTTGGGTAGGGATAAAAATTATTGATAACGACAGGAATAAAATCCCCGTGTCCGCCTATCCAGCCAAAAAACATTCCGACAAAGAAATATTTAATCTTGTTACGGGCCTGTCCTTTAGCTTTCCTAAATCCCTTAATCATAAGCCAAAGAGAATATGATAAAAGGACAACAAAAAATGAAAAATAAAAAATAACAAAAAGAATACCTTTTGTAGCCGTCCAATTGGGAAAATAAAACTCATTATGGATCAGCCAGACATCACCAAGAAATAGACCGGGCAAGAAGAAATTGGCATAAAGAAAAAAAGCTGCCATTGTATAGACCACGACCAAAATCCAGCTTCGCTTTTCTTCAAAATAAAGGTGGGCGAAATGATAAAATGTCGGTGGGGACATAATAGAGCTGATCGTCGCAAAACGCCACCACATTGTGGACACCGCTTTATCCATGGTTGTGCTGGCGAAAAAACTGGCAATTCCCCAAAAACCGATAAACGCGCAAAAAACACCCCACACAATCGTTGATTTTTTTCCCCGATGCCTTAAAAAAGACAATACGGCCAATGGCCAGCAACACAGAATGACAGCAATCGATGATATCGAAAAGGCTCCCATCAAACTCCCTTAAACAATGTTGGAAAAAGTAAAGCGCCCACAGAAGAGGTCTTTCATGGTGAGATATAATACGGGCTAATAATACTTTTTCTATAAAATTAGTATTAGTATTATTTCTGGTATTATAACATCATTAAATATAAGGGCAGGGAAAATAAAATAATTCTACACCCATCCTTTTCAGTGCACCGTGACTCTATACCGTAAGATCTTCCACAAAGTCAATATCAGGATTGAGGATTTCAGAAATGATAAAATCAAGAGGCTTTTGGTAGGCTTGCACAATATCTTCCGAGGAAGTTTGTGCCGAAGAATGAACAAAGCGATCAATCTTTAACGTGCGCAGATTATAAAGCGCGGCATTCACCAGCTGCCCTTTAAACTCCTGAGAAAGAAAATGGTAGTAAAGCGGCAGCTGAAATGACCGTACCGTATCACGAATATTTTCACGGGATAACATCATTCCGGCAATTTCCTGGGCCGGACGCGGCATTTGATCGGCACTGCCGGTTTTGTAATCGATAACCATAATTGTCCCGTCCTTCATACGATCAATCCGATCCACAATATAGCCGAATTTGACCGGGCCATTGGAAAGTGTAATCGTCCCTTCACAATACCGTTCAAGATCAAGAATCTCATCCACCCTTCGCTCAGGACTGTTCAGTTCGTTATCGAGAAAACGCTCCAGCCGTTCTTTAATCACAGATTTTAAAAGAAACGCGTCGGACTTCATACTACGGCCAAATGTTTCTTCAAACCGATGCTCCATAATTTCAAACATTTTCTGACGAAAACTCTGATCAATCACCGGCCGGCCATTAACCGAAGGAAGAAAACTGTGTTGCAAAACGTCGTGGATAAATGTCCCCACATGCCGGGCCTCAGGTTCATCCAGCAAATCCTCTTTCTCCCTTAAACCAAGCACATAGTTATAATAAAAATCCATCGGATTTCGTAAATACATGTTCAAACTGGACGCGGAATATTTGTGCTGTTTGAGCATGGCCACCATCTCCGGTGTTTTACGGACACGCCTCTCTTTGGTTCCCACCTCCACATGAAAGTAGCCTTTCTTCGCCTGGACAGCGCCTAGCTCGCCTTTCTTTTTTTCCTGTTCCCAGATCAATTCCTCAACAAAGCGGCTTTTTTCTTTATCCTTACTTTTTTGATAGACCAAATACACATTTTCCGCCGCCGAAATTAAACGCATAAACTGATAACGCTGGATCTCTTCTTCCAACTCCAGACGGTCCAGATTTAAAGAAATCATCACATCCCGCGGAATCAGTGATTCATAAATATCCAATCTGGGCAATACACCCTCATTAACGTCTAAAACAATCACGTTTTTAAAGTTTAATGAACGGGTTTCAAAAAGGCCCAGAATTTGTAATCCCTTTAACGGTGATCCGATAAAGGCCACAATCTCGTGGGAAATCGCACTTTCAAATATTCTGAAGATATCCGCCACATTAAAATATTCCGAAGCAAACGACGCGGATTGAAATTCATCTTTGATCCCGAGAATCTTATCGGCAATATTCAAATTCAACGGATAGTTATGCATAAAACTTTTATGAATGAGCAGCTGAATCATACGATCTAAAACACCGGCAAAATCTTTAAATGTCTGTATCTTTTCCCATTGCCCAAACACCGCTTGATGAATCGTGAATAGCACCGCCTGCAATTCGTCACGCGTCACGGCTATATCCATTCGCTCCAGCATCTGCTGACTTAGTGTATAAATTAATTCGGAATTCTCAATATCCGATAATTCAACGAACAGACTTCCCGTCACAGAAGCCGTTTCCT
>JAGQKQ010000047.1 GCA_020430005.1 Candidatus Omnitrophota bacterium | reverse complement strand
AGTTCAGCGTTAATATCGCGCGGTTCATCACCCTTAAATTCCCAATCTGTTTTTAAATCGTAAGTAAATCCTATCTTCATTTGTCAATCCTTTGCTAACTTGTAAAACCAATATGAATATATGTTCACTGGTTACAGCAGTTGTCTGACTATCCGCCCAACCAAGAAAGCTTTCACCTCCAATTTCCGGGGTTTTTATAGCCCAAGAATAATAGTAGATATTTTAAAATAAATCAATAGAGAAGATATATCGACAATACTGGTGATAAACGGGCCCGACATCAAGGCCGGGTCCAAGTTCATGCGCTTAAACAGTATCGGTAAAAAAGAGCCTAATGTCGTCGCTAAAATAACACTACACAGCATTGATACCCCCACCGTAATACCAAGCTGCGGATTCTTCCCCATGAAAATTCCGCCAAGGGCGGCCAGGGCCCCCATAATAGTCCCGATAAAAAGACCGACGGAAACCTCTTTTTGAAAAACCTTCAGAACATCTTTAATATCAATATTACCGGTTGCCAATTCCCGGATAACAATGGTGGATGACTGGGTTCCAGCGTTTCCACCCGCCCCCAGAATTAACGGGATAAAAAAACTTAGAGCAACAACTTCTTCAATCTTCATAGAGTTATGCTTAATCACCCAGCCTGTGACAAACCCAACACAAATCAAAATCAAAAGCCACATCGTCCGCTGCTGTGCCATCTGAAAAATATTCGATCTTAAGTAATCAATATATTCCCCAGCCGCACCATACTTGTAAAAGTCTTCTGTTGTTTCTTCCATCACAACGTCAACCACGTCATCAACCGTCACAATCCCGACCAGGCGTCGTTCATTATCCACAATCGGGATCGCAAGGAAATCGTAATCGGAAAGTTTTCTGGCCACTTCTTCTTTATCATCGTCCACATGCGCACTGATCACATTACGATGCATAATATCGTCAATCGTTTTATTCGACGGAGAAATAATCAAATCTCTTAACGACACAAACCCAAGTAACCGTCGTTCGCTATCCACGACATAAACATAATAAATGGTTTCACGGTCAAAGGCCTGTTGCTTAAGCCGTTCAATCGCTTCCTTTACTGTCATCTCCGGCGGAAGAGACGCGTAATCCGTCGTCAAAATCGATCCGGCCGTACCTTCGTGATATTGGATCAACTTTCGAATGTCCAGACGTTCGGCCCTGGCAACTAATGGCAGAATTTCTTCAATCTTTTCGGCAGGAAGATATTTAACAAAGTCAGCGCGTTCATCGTGAGACATTTGTTCCAGGATATCCGCCATCCACTCTTTGGAAAAACAATTAAAAATTCCTGTCTTGCGCTCATCTTCAAATTCCTCAAAAAGCGCAATCCCGAGAGGATTTCCGAGTGCCTTTACGCACGCCGCGATTTCATGATCGGCCAAATCTTCACAGATCGTGTAGATGTCATACGGATGCATTTCAAAAAACGCATCCTTCAGCGCTTCCGAGGCATTGGGAGAGTTGAGAATCTCCTGAATTACCGGTGATAGTAGAGGAACTCTTTTTTCCATTGTCATTAACTTTCTTACATGTAACCCGGAGACCCCGATCTCCTGTGCCCAGAAAAAGCTGGATACTTCTGGAATACGATGTCTCTTGGTCACAGGGTCGCTGGGTGCCTGGGTCGCCTTTAGATTATCGACTAACGGTCACACCCACTCTGGCACAGTATTTACTCACTCCACATCCTGAACATAATGGTGAAATCGGTTTGCAAATATTTTGTCCGTACGTTACCAACAGCGCGTTATATTCAATCCAGTGTTTCTTGGGCAACTGCTTGCGCAAAACCATTTCGGTTTCATCCGGCACCTTGGTTTGCACATAACCAAACCGGTTGGAAATCCGGTGCACATGCGTATCAACACAAATGGCCGGAATACCAAAGCCCTCCGTTAAAACCAAATTCGCTGTTTTCCGCCCGACACCCTTCATCGTTAACAAGGTGTCAATGTCGTCGGGAACATTTCCGTCAAACTTTGTTAATATATCCTTACAAATTCCCTGAATTGTCTTGGCCTTGGTTTTGTAAAAACCAACCGGATAAATCGCCTTTTCAATCTGCTTCGTCGTTAACTTCAACATCGTTTCCGGTGTGTCCGCCAAAGCAAAAAGACGCTCACTGGCCGGCAAGGTGGTCTCATCCTTCGTCCGCAAACTCATAATACAGGAAATTAAAACCAGAAACGGACTCTTCCAGCGTTTTCCCACCAAGGTGACCGAAGGATCCGGCAGATCCTTTAATTCCTTTTTTAAAATCTTAACAACCTGATCAATATTTTTATTTGTAACAGTCATTAAAACTTATGATTGCCAAGTATGGATATAAATCCAATTCTTTTCTTTATGAACAAAAAAAATAACCCCTAGCCCTGCTGAAAAACTCCTGAAGTTCTTAATGTAAAAATCCTCAGAGCGCTCCGGCAGCCACCAATCGGGATTATTCTGAGAGCCGGATACAAGCCCGTTCTTTTTCACCGGTGTATCTACTTCCCAATCGGAATAATCCCCTTCTAAAGGACCGTCTTCATACTGCTGCAATCTATCTAATAATTCTTTAACGATTTCTGGTTCAGCCGAAACTAAAAGGTAATAGGCCCGGTCTCGCCCTCCCGTTTCTAGCCCTTTAAGGGGTTTAAAATTGCCGCGTAAATTAAGGCTAAACCGGTTCGATGCTCTTACAACATTATACGAAATTTCATTTTTTTCCAATTCATTGGATTTTGCATAATTTACAGCAAATATAAAAAGCACTATAAAATAGCCTACAACTAGGATGCCAAAGATAATCAATATGTTTTTCAGGGCTTTCATTTAATTCTTTCCATTAATCTTATCGGAATGCCGATATCAACAACCTTTATTTTTCCGACGTGTTTAGGGCCTTCCTTTTTCAAAAATCCTTTTTTCGCAAAGCTGAATGTTACGGTTGTGTTAGCTTTGATACAAACACCGTAAATATTTCCGGTTGTTCCATCCAACCCCGACGGAATATCAACGGCTACCACCTTTTTCGCATAACCGTTAACCGCCTCAACCACATCTTTGAAGACACCCTTAATTTCTCTGTTCAGCCCCACACCAAAAATCGCGTCCACAAAAACATCGGCGCTTTCGAACTTCTTAACCATCCCCGGAGACACATCTTTAATTTCCTGAACAGGATATTTTATGCTCCTAAGGATGTTGTAATTGATCGCCGCATCTTGTTTTAATTTCCTCGCGGAGCCGATCAGATAAACATCCGTTCTTATTCCCGCGTTCAGAAGATGCCGTGCTACAACAAAACCATCTCCGGCATTATTCCCAAGACCGCAGATCACAACAACTTTGGCTGAAGGTTTCTTTTTTAACTGCCGAAGAGTTTCATCCGCAACCGCCTTGCCCGCATTTTCCATTAAGGCAATAGACGGCACACCATATTGACAAATAGCAACATCATCCAGCATCTGGATTTGCTTCACCGTAAGCGTTTTTTGACGCATCTTGATTTCTTACAATATGTTTGGCTTCTTTTCAAAAAATGGATTTTAAACCGTCAATAGTATAATAGAAAGCTTTTAAAAAAGGAAGAAAAACATCAGAGTTGACTGAAAATAATTTAGGGAAAGGCCGATGAAAGGGCAAAAACCAAGGCGGATTGCCTTAAGAAGAATACCCCAACTCCTGGATAATAGAGACGTCGTCCCGCCAGTTTTTCTGGACTTTGACAAAACATTCCAGGAAAACCTTACTCTCTAATAAGGTTTCCAGCTCCTGCCGGGCCAGAGTGCCGATTTTCTTCAGCATAGCCCCGTTTTTGCCAATTACAATTTCTTTGTGGGTATCCCGCTCAACCAGAATCAGAGCGCGGACATAAATGGTTTTGCCCTTGCGGGGCCGCATACTTTCAATAATCACCCCAATGGAATGGGGGATTTCATCACTCATAGACATCAACAACTTTTCACGAACGATTTCGGCAACCGTTAGACGTTCCGGTGTATCTGTGACTGTGTCGGTCGGATAAAGGGCTGGGCCTTCAGGAAGAAAATCATAAATGACTTCCACCAATTTATCCAGATTGGTTTCTTCCTTGCCGGACAAAGGGATCATGGCAAAGTTTTTCATTTCCGTGACCGGCATTCCTTTAATCTCTTCCCAAAAGGCAATGTATCCGGGAATATCGGCCGACTTCAAATCCACCTTATTTAGTCCAAGAATAACAGGACACTTCAAGTCTTTAACTTTTTGCGCGATATTATTTTCTTCCTGTCCAACCTTCCGCGTTGTATCCACCAGATAAATCAAACATTCCGCGTCATGAATACAGCCGGAAATAATCTGATTCATGGATTGGTCCAGCTTGTCACGTCCGCGATGCAGCCCCGGGGTATCGATAAAAACAATTTGGCCATGATCATCGTTATAAATCCCGCGGATTTGATGGCGGGTCGTCTGTGGAACACGAGAAATAATAGAGATCTTTGTTCCGACGAGCGCGTTAAGTAATGTAGACTTACCGGTGTTCGGACGACCAACAATCGAAACCATCCCGGATTTAAATGTTTTATCACTCATGACGACTCTCCTGTTCGATATTTAAACGCCACTACCAGCACAACCGAAAACAGCGCAATGTTCACAATACTAAAGGCTTTTAAAACAATGTCTTCCGTTCGTACTCCCGCCGGCAGCATTAACAATAAACAAACCCAGACACCGACAACCCAGGACATACTTAAATCACGGGAGGACTTCCGCTGAATAATCTTCATAACCAAAGGAATGTTAAACATAGGCAGGCTGACCGCCGCAACAACACCAATAATGTCGATAAGATCTTTTTCCATTACGACACCGGCCTAATAAATTTTAAATAATCTGTCATACGTTGGTGCGCTGTGGCCAGGGTTAATGGCGCTGTTTTCGCCATACCGAAACCTTCCACATTAAAAGATGCTAGTGTCGTGGCATAAATAGCGGCCTTGCGCATGGTTTTCTCATCATGTTTTTTTGCCTTGGAAAGATATCCCATTAATCCCCCGGCAAATGTATCCCCGGCCCCCGTCGGATCAACCACCTTTTCAACAGGAAAAGCGGGAAACGAGAAGAAATATTTATCGGAATAAACTACAACTCCATGTTCGCCTTTCTTGACCACAACAATTTTAGGACCCATAGTCTTGAGTTTCTTTACCGCCTTAATCAGATTTGTTTCTTCTGTTAAAGCCATGGCCTCACCGTCATTCGCAATAAACAAGTCCACTTTCTTCATCAGTTTTGTTACGGCCTTTTTCTTATTGGCGATCCACAAATTCATTGTATCCATTCCAACAAATTTGGAATTTTTCATTAACATTAGAAAATTCATTTGAATTTCCGGATCGAAATTAGCCAGAAAAACATTAGGAAGTTCGCGATGTTCCAAAGCAACCTGAGGATAATAAGTCAGTAAAACACCCAGCTCCGTTGCCCGTGTAATCGCGTGGTTAAAATCACCTTTTAAATATTCCCCGTACCAGGCAAAGGTCTTCCCTTTACGTTCAATCACGGAAGTAATATCGACACCTTTTTGTTTAAAAAAGGTGACATGTTTTTGTGGAAAGTCTTCCCCGATCACGCTCACCAGATGCACCTTGGTAAATAAACGCGCGCTCATAGCAAAATGACTGGCCGATCCACCTAACAGATGATTTTTGTCACCAGAAGGCGTTTTAATATTATCCAGGGCCACTGTTCCTAATGTAACAAGACTCATAGAGTTCTCCTTCAAATTGTATATTAAAAAGTTGAGCTATTATAAACGATTCTTGTTGCGGACACAAGACGTTGACGAAAGAGTTATTTTTGGGCAAAAACGTCCAATATGGAGGAAAATTTCGGGGCTTAAAAGACTCTGCTCAGTTCAAACGGTGTATTGGTATTTGTCAAAAGCGGACGATACGCCGAAGGAAGATCGATACACACCGTATCCGTTTTAACGAGAAGCTGCTGCATGGAAAGACGGCCATCTTTAATCTGCTGCCGGATCGCGGGCAGAATGTTGTCCGGATATAAACCGATCAACGGTTCAATTGTTCCGGTATTGTTAAAAACAACCGGCCTGTTGTCGTAACGACGGGAAACCAGATATTGAAAAACATGTTCCGTCACGCAGGGAAGATCGCAGGGCGCGATTAAATAGTGCGAATCCAGACCGGAGGCTAATAACGACTCCAGGGCCCCGAGAGGTCCCAACCCCGGCGTTATGTCTTCAACGCGTTTTAAACCGGACAGCCGTTCAGGCACACCTTCGCCATGACCGACCAGCACCACTGTTTGACACACACTTTTCATAGCGGCGTAGACTTTTTCAATAAGGGCCGCGCCGTCGGGAAAAATAATACCGGCCTTCGGGCGCCCCATGCGCCGGCTTTGTCCGCCGCAGAATATCGCACCGGTTGGTTGGCTAGTCATCCTCCCAGTCTTTTCTGATAACATCAATCGTCTCTCCTGTCTGAACAATACCTTCACGAATCACCTTGGCATAGTATCCACACCGTCCTAAAATGTCTGTTTTCAGACGCGGATTAATCGCGTCCAGAACATAGCAGGGCTGGCGGACTTTACTTAGCTCCAACACAACACCACCGGAAAAATTTAAAACAGTTCCTAATGGTAGCGCATTAATATCCATGCCGGATACTGTTATGTTTTCTCCGGTCGTTCCGGGAAATAATGGATACCCTTCACCTCGCAATTCTTCCAGACGTTCCTCGTCCTGAAGGCTTACCGCCTGGATAGGGCGATAATGTTTGGCATGATTATGTCCGTCACCTTCCAAACCACCGCTTTTGATTCGGACAGAAGTAATCGGAAGTTTGGGAATACCGCCTTTCGAAATATTAAGCGATACAACTTTTGGAATTATTTCCTTCACCATCTTAATCATGTTTCTTACGCAGCCTTTCTTTAGTATTTGAAATCGATATCAACCGTGATTTTCTGTGTATCCGCGCCAAAACCATCTTCTTTATAATTAGAGTATTTAATGCCTGTACTAATATAATCGTTAATCGGTTTTTTCACATAAATACCCCATTCTGATCCGTAGTCCATATCGCCATCATTCGAAGAAAAATCATGGTACTGAACTTTGGCTAAAAGCCCGTTGAGCATTTCCATGTCGCCCTCAAGACCGGACACCTTATACGTTAAGTCGATATAAAAGTCTTCCAATCCGGCGGCAGGAGTTCCCAGAAACTTATCAGACCAGCCGTTAAATTTATGCAATGTCGCTAATGGTGTACGGAATGAAGCCGTACTGTCATCGCTGCCAAGCACCTCATATCCTATTGTGGCCGTTAATCCTTCAAACGAAACAGCCGGTGCCAAATGATAATAATGCGCGCCATAGTCCGTCGTGTTTTCACCGTACTCTGTTTGATACGCGTACTCACCATAATAGCTGAGCTTGAATTCATCACTTAGTTTTTGAGAACCTGAAATATAACCACCGAATGTTTTGCTGGAATTCGCCGGCGAGTCGCCGCCGAAGTCAAGAAAGTATCCGTATGTTGTCAGCTTTCCAATCGGTAAAGCTGTATTGGAAATATTATAGTAATTACTCTTTGAACCCCAGTCTCCCATTGTGGACTGTTCCCCGAAAATACGATTCACGTTATAAATGTATCCGTAATTAATTGTTGTTTTCGGTAAAGCGGTGTTCGTCATCGTTACAGCGTCGAAAACCTGATTGTTTTGCCGCCATCCCACATGACCGATAAAACGATGATTGTCCATCGTGATCACCTGACGTCCGGCCTTGATAACGGTATCATCAATTCCTGTCACCTGACCATACGCCTGATTAACCTGAATATTTTCCGGATCGGCAACGGTAGCATGATCTGTCCGCTTGTTTACCGTATCGTTATAATCATCATTCCCTAAATAAAAAACACTCTCTCCTTCAATAACCCCGGAAAGATGTTTCCATTCTCCCGTCTTAAATCCAACTCGCGCACGGGCTGTTTTAGAATTCGCGTTCATCAAACCATCTTGCTCGACATGCTCATAGCGTAAACGAAGATCGCCATAAGGCTTTCCTTTCATAAGGATATCCTCAATCGATTCCGCCTCGACCGTAGCACTTACGGTCATGCTTAAAATTACCCCTGCCAACATCATTCCTTTCAACTGTTCTTTCATCTTCGCCTCTCCTTTAACTGCTTTGTTATTAAAATTTATTTAAACCTGCTCATATCTGTTCTGCAAAACATTGGCCGCGCATGTTTTATACGACGGCTGTCGTGAATACGGATCAAATGACGGAAATGTTAATTTATTGGTTTCTTCATAATGCATCGGCATAAATAACACACCCGGTTTTAATGTAGGGACAATAAAAGCGCGCGCCTTCACTGTCGCCCTTCTCGTCGATACATAGACCCAGTCATTTTGTTGAATATTCAAACTATTCGCATCTTTCGTGTTTATTTCTACATAAACGTCCTTGGGATACATTTTTTTGAGAACCTCGGACTTTCCTGTCCGTGTTTGCGTATGCCACTGAGATGATGTCCCCCTCCCGGTTAACAACTCAAAAGGAAAGTCTTCATTCACCGGTTCCGGGTTTTCTTTCGGCTCTTCAAAAATAAAATGCGCCTTCCCGTCCTTGTGATAAAACTTTCCGTCTTCAAACAGTCGACGTTCCGTGTCATGCTCATTGTCCTTTGATGTAAAAGGCCATTGCATCCCGCCGCATCGCTCAAGCATAGAGTAATCTTCCATACCGCTAATGTCACACGGCTGATCCTTAGAAATTTCTTTCATCGTTTGAAAAACATCCTGCGGTGTTTTCCATTCTTCAAAGAGGCCTGCACATCCCCAATATTCCGCGACTAATTTGAAAATATAAAAATCAGCAAGAGCTTCCCCGGGGGCCTTGGCAACCTTTTTAGTAACACCAAATCTCCGCTCGGAATTGATAAATGTCCCTTCTTTTTCTCCCCAACCCGCCGATGGCAAAATCAAATGCGCCATCTGCGCGGTTTCCGTCGTGTGATACATATCCTGAACAACCAGATAGTCCAGTTTTTTAAATGTTTCCCGAAGCTCATTCTGATTAATCCATGAATGAACCGGATTTGTAGCCACAATCCATAGGCCTTTAATTTTCCCGGCAGCAACGGCTTCTATGATCTGATCGTACGCCAGACTGTTTTCCGTTGGAATTTTGTTCACATCAATATTAAGAATTTCCGCAATCTTCTTGCGATCCTCAGGACTTTCAAAATTATGCCCGCCTAAAAGATTTGTTGTATTACTGAACAACCGTGATCCCATCGCATTACATTGCCCCGTAATAGAGTTAGCTCCTGTTCCCGGACGGCCGATGTTACCCGTCATTAATGTCAGGTTAATAATGGCCTGCGCCGTACGTACTGCTTCATAACTTTGGTTAACCCCCATCGTCCACCAAAACGAAACGCGTTCTCCCTGATGAATAATACGCGCCAAAGCATATAGATCTTCAACAGCAATACCGGATACACGACTGGCTGTTTCCGGCGTATATTGCGCAACATGCCCTTTAAAATCGTCGAATCCTTGAGTAAACTTTTTGATATAATCTTTTTTAATCCATCCCTCCTGAATGAGGATGTTGGCAATCGCATACAAAAAGATTAAATCCGATTTCGGTGTAATAGCATAATGCCGTGTGGCGGCCATGGCCGTTTCGGTTTTACGCGGATCAATGACAATAATCTCCGGATCATTCCGGTTCATTTGAACACGCTCCCACATAATCGGATGCGCTATGCACGGATTAGCCCCGACGAAAACAATAACATCCGATTCTTCAAAATCTTTATAGGTAAAAGGCGGCGCATCAAAACCGAAGGATTCTTTGTACGCCGTTGCCGCCGTGGCCATACACTGTCTGGTGTTACCATCCCCATGAAGCATACCCATACCAAATTTGGCCAGCGATCCCAACATCACCATTTCTTCTGTCGGAATTTGTCCTGTACTTAAAAACGCCACACTATCTTTCCCATAGCGCTGTTGAACTCTTGTGAAATTATCAACGAACGTCGTCATGGCATCATGCCAGCTAAGTGTCACAAAATTTCCCTTTTCATCCCGTTGCAACGGAGCCACGGCTCTATCCGAGGCCTTAAGCGGCGTCAGCGATTCCCATCCCTTTGGACAAGCCTCACCAAGATTAACAGGGTAATCCGCTGTCGGGACAAGATTAACCGCTTCATTCCCACGCATATGAGCGTCCAGGGAACATCCGGTAGAACAAAATCCGCAGACGGTCTTAATAATACCATCGGGATGCAACCGCTCGGGAAGATAGCCTTGTCCTTTTTCTGAATAGGACAGCGCCAGTTCTTCGGTAAACTTTCCTTCGGTTTGATAAAATAAATTTTGAATCTTCTCTTTCAAATTATCGTCCTCCCGGCATTTTTAAAGGAACAACCGCGCGGAAAAATAAATAGCGCTCCAGAAATTCACCCGTTAAAAGACACGAAAAACTCAGCAGAACAAAGAATAAAATAGTCCCCGACGTTAACTGTGCATACATTTGGCAGATCAGCAGCGGCAATAAAATTCCGCCAATGACACCGCAAATAAAACGAACTGCTGTAAAACGCCTCAAAGCCCCTGTCATAAGTAATGCCGTCTTTTTAAAGATGCTCAAATCGCTTTTCGTTAAATGGATAAGGATACTAGATTCAAAAAGCAATTTGATTATTGCCCCAGTCATAACCACTTTAAAAAATGGGA
>JAGQKQ010000046.1 GCA_020430005.1 Candidatus Omnitrophota bacterium | reverse complement strand
TTGCTGACGATATAGTCACGCTGATCCGGATCTTTGCCTTCTTTGATTTCTTTAAAGTTAAAATCAGGAACCTGTTTTTTAATTTCCTCGCATAAGTCCCATTTACTTAAATTCGCTTCAGATAGACCAACGTTATAAGGTTCATTCTTCATCATTTCAAAATTCTTCAAACAATGCACAAAGGCCGCGGCGATATCGCGCACATGCGCATAGTTACGCATAAAATGCGCTTCAAACAGTTCAATGTATTTATCCGTTACGGCGCGATACGTAAAATCATTGACCAAAAGGTCCAGACGCATCCGTGGGGCAATACCAAAGGCCGTGGCCAGTCGTAGCGTGATACCGTTCCCCGCTTTAAGAATTTCGTCTTCCGCCTGAACTTTCAACCGGCCATATAAGGAAATCGGCCGTAGTGGCGTTTCTTCCGTACAAAACTTACCCTTTTCTCCGACGCCATAACCGCTGTTCGTCGTTGGATAGACAATTTTCTGATTTTCGTTACGGTTTTCAAGAATAATTCGTAACGCATCAATAATAACTTCTTCGGCTTCTTTAGGCTGCTTTTCACAAAGCGGCGCTCCGGTTAAACATGCTAAGGGAATAATCGCATCCTTATCTTTAAGATGGTTAAGTACCACGTCTTTATCGCGCGCGTCACCGCGCACAACCGTCAGTTTTTTATCATGACAACAATCCAGCAATGACGTCTGGTTAAACATAAACGTATCAATCACCGTCACCTCATATCCCTCTCTTAATAAAGTGGGCGTGATGATTGATCCTAAATATCCGGCACCGCCGGTGATTAGTATATTCATATATCCTCGTATTTCTTAAAGACGGAAGATAGGAGCTTGAAGAATGAAGAAATATTTTCTTCCACCTTCCCTCTCCCTTCTTCTATCTTCTTTCTTTTCTAAAAATTTCCCGAACGGTACCACTCAATTGTCTTGGCAACACCTTCTTTTAACGAAACCTGTGGTTTAAAACCCATTCCATTCAGCACACTGCTATCTAATAATTTTTGAAACACGCCGTCCGGTTTACTACTATCGTAGCGAACAGCTCCCTCATATTCGGTCACATCCGCAATCAATTCTGCTAATTCTTTGATGGCAATATCTTCACCAACACCAACATTGATGATATCTGTGCCGTTGTATTCATTCATTAACAACTCAACCGCGCGCAAGAAGTCATCGACATACAGAAATTCCCGCCGAGGCTTTCCGCTTCCCCAAACTGTGACGTCTTTTGCACCACTCTTCTTTGCAGCAACAAACTTGGCAATGAGCGCTCCCATCACATGAGCTGTGGCTAAATCGGTATCACAACCCGGACCATAAACCGTCGCCGGTAATGTCACAATAGCCGAAAACTGATACTGCTTTTGATACGACTGGCATAATTTAATGCCGGCCGCTTTAGCAATAGAATAAGCCTCACTCGTGGATTCCATCGGGCCTGTTAAAAACAAGTCCGGCTTTAACGGCTGTGCGGCATCCTTGGGATAAACACAGGAACTGGCAAAATATAATAATTTTTTTGAACCAAATTTATGGGCGGCATGAATGACATTCGTTTGACTGGCAAGATTATGATATATAAATTCTGCCGGCTGGTTAAGATTGGCGGCAATTCCGCCGCTGCGCGAAGACCCTAAAAAAATATAATCCGGCCGCTCATCCTGAAAAAACGCATAAACTGAAGCCTGGATAGAGGTATCCATTCCCATCTCTGACGAGGAAAAGACCTGAAAACCTTTATTACGGAAAAACCCTCGCAAAGACCGTTCAATCACATCATCGTGCCCAACAATAAAGATTGTGGCGTTTTTATCCATCACTTTGCGTTATAAAAATTACCGTGTTCAATAATAAGTGTTGAGCGGTTATCTTCACGTTCCAAAGCATGTTTGTAAGCCGGAAAAATATCTTCCGGTTCATTAACTTCAACAACATCAATCCAGGTGAACATTTTGCGAAAGCCTTCGGCAAAGTTACCGACATGCTGATGTCCGGGATGAATAGGCGCATCCGGTCCGCTGGCAACACGGATGATGACACGTGGAACCAGTTTCTGATCGCTGATAGCCGGAACTTTATCCAGCATATTCACCATGTCCGCCGTGGCTAACAATAAGAAATTCTGACGGGGATACACAGAAATCGGAATATAACCAGCCAAGGCCATGCCAAGCGTGAACTGCATTTGAAAACTTTCATTAATCGGCATTTCCAATGTTTTTTCCGCCGGAATATCTTTCAGTGTGGAAAACATAAAGGTTCCAGGGCCAGCCACCGTCTGACCGAGAAACATCGTTTTCGGCTGTTGGGCCAACCACTCCATTGTACGTTTTATTTCATCAAAGTATTTCATATTTGGTCGCTCATTGCTGGTCGCCCGTTGCTCGTAAAAGTCGATAGTATTCACTAGCGACGAGTCCCGAACAACGAGTAACTAAAACTTTATCTTCCATCCGATTCCCGAATGGGGAAAGGTATTTTTATATTTAAAATAGATAATCTTTGATTCGTATTTTGTTCCTTTAAACCACGGTTCGGTATCGCCCCAGACCTCTCTGGTATCTGTCATAACACTTAAACCATTATCACACACAATAAACGTCACCGGAAGATCGTAGTTATACGCATATTTGACAGCCTCATGAAAGATTCCCGTTTCGCTGGACATGTCTCCACAAAAAATAAAAACACGCCCCGGCTTTTTCTGATTTTTTAAAGACCAGGCCGTTCCGACAGCGGTCCCCATCAGACTACCCACAATCCCGGAACATAAAATTTTATATTGAGGAAAACAGAGGGAAATGCTCTTGCCATCCATGATAGCCTGTTTCACTTCTTCCCGCGGCACACCCTTAAGCAGAGCCAGCTCATGGGAGTCCCAATAACCGTATACATAATCGTCATCGGAAATATTGTGTTTGTGAAAGATATCGATTAATGCGTCTTCCCGCCCCGCCCTTAAATGGACAGGCGCCTTAATTTTACCTTGCGCAAAATTCTCCTTGATATCTTCCTCGAAAGAAACAAGATCTTCTTTAGTAATCACTATCTCACTCCAATAGTTGATTTTCTTTTAAATAGTTTGAAATTGAATGAGCCACAAAAGCATTTCCTGTAACAGACCAATGACCTGCTGGAGGAGGATTAGACAGATCGCCTTTCTCTTCCCATTTTTTTCTATCCTCAAAGTCTTCGAGCCGAAAAAAATTGACCCCGGCATTCTCTAAAATTTTTTTATGCCATTTATAGTCGCTGTCTCCCCATATAAAAACAACAAAATCCGCATTATCGTCTTGTACTTTCCAGTGAAAAGACCTGATAATCTCAGATGATAACTGATGCGCCTTCTTATTATCTCTCATTTCTTTCTTATATGCTATCTTGCGAAATTCTTCCCTCCTTAACAGCTGCTCTTTTATATACTTGTATAAAAGACTTCGTTTCACAAGCCATGTTTCAAAAGGACGAAAATTGTCGGAAGGAACCGGATAATTTTTTAATATCAACGTACCATTTTTCAGAATAAAAGCCGGCTTCTGAGTTCCCCACATCTTTGTAAACATCGTCCGATACACGGTTGGAGTGTAAAACTGCAAAATCACTAAGTCCGGATCATACTGACGGACAAATTTATCGTAGACAAGATACATTTGCGTGAGACCTAAACCGTTCACACCGAAATTAAGAACCTCAACATTTTCCTCACGCTCCACATTTAAAAGAGCTTCTAACTGACTCGGATAAGAATCTTCTTCATTGACCGCGTATCCATACGTTCTTGAACATCCTATAATCGCAATACGATAAACTCCTTCTTTCTTTTTAAAATCATAAATCCTGTCACGCCATCCTCTTTCATTAATTTGTTCAACGGTTTTACCATGCTTCCATGTTATTTCACTTTGGAAATTGGGCCGGTGCCGCCAACCAACGTCGGGATCATACATATATAACCCTACTTTCCTACCCGGCGCGTCAACAAACTCAAAATGAAAAATACCTGTTTTGTTTAGTATACGGAAAGACCCTTCCGCCAATAAAAGGGTGACAACAAATATAAGAAAGAACAAGATGAGACCAAAATATTTTCTCATAGAGTTTATTATTGATTTTTAAACCACTGAATCGTCTCTTTTAATCCTTGTTCAAGATCAACTTTCGGCTTCCACTTCAAATGTTTTTTGGCCTTGGAAATATCCGGTTGTCTCTGCTTCGGATCGTCGGTTGGAAGCGGTTTGTAAACAATCTTACTTTTGGTTCCCGACATTTTGATGACAAGCTGAGCAAATTCCAGAATCGTAAACTCACCGGGATTTCCGATATTCACAGGCGTGTTCACATCTGAATAAAGCAATTTAATAATTCCATCCCGCAAATCAGAATAATAACAGAATGACCGCGTCTGATTACCTTTTCCATAAACCGTAATAGGTTTATTGTGCAGGGCCTGATAAATAAAGTTCGGCACAACCCGGCCGTCATTAATCCGCATACGCGGACCATACGTGTTAAAAATACGGACTATCTTGGTATCGATTTTATGATAACGGTGATAACCCATAACAATCGCTTCGGCGAAACGTTTGGCTTCATCATAACAGCCGCGCGGACCGACGGGATTCACGTGCCCCCAATAATCTTCCTTTTGCGGATGAACTTCGGGGTCACCATAGACTTCTGATGTTGAGGCCATTAAAAACCGGGCCTTTTTCAATTTCGCCAGTCCCAATGTATTATGCGTTCCTAAAGAACCGACTTTCAGCGTCGGGATAGGATATTTCAGATAATCCACTGGTGAGGCCGGTGAGGCAAAATGCATAACATAATCCACTTTTCCCGGGAGCTTAATTTCCTTGGAAACATCATGCTTTACAAATTCAAAACTTTTGTTTTTCTCCAGGTGTTTGATATTATTCAAATTTCCTGTTATCAGATTGTCGACACAGATAACTTTTAAACCGTCAGCGATAAACTGATCGCACAAATGACTTCCTAAAAATCCGGCCCCTCCTGTAATAACAACTGTCTTCTTTCCGGCCATTCCCTGCTCCTTTATAACTTCACAACCTTCTTATGCGGTTTCTTTTCATAAATATTTTTAATATCAAAAATCAATTTGGCATTGTTGTAAATCATATTGAAATTAACTTTCGTATGATCAACGGCAATAACCACACAATCATATTTCTTTATATTGGCCGGTGTCAGCGGTACGGACTTTTGATGAATGGTTCCAATTTCCAGATACGGAATAATCGGGTCATGGTAATCAACCTTCACTTTTTTATTCTGTAACAATTCTATCAGTGTCAGCGACGGAGATTTACGAAGGTCTTTAACATCTTTTTTATAAGTGGCACCGATAATTAAAATCCTGGCGTTCTTTAAGGTTTTATTTTTTGTTTTTAAGACATCCTTCAACCGTTCAATGGCATAAGCCGGCATGGCTGAATTCGTGTCGGCAGAAAGTTTAATATACTTGGAACTGAATCCATGATGACGGGCCTTCCAATATAAATACAACGGATCATCCGGAATGCAATGCCCGCCGACACCAAGACCAGGATAAAACGGCATGAACCCGAACGGCTTTGTATCGGCTGCCTTAATAACTTCCCAAACATCAATACCCATATGATGACACATCAACGCGACTTCATTAATCCAGCCAATATTAATAATGCGGAATGAATTTTCGAGGAGTTTTGTCATTTCTGCTGCTTTAGCCGAACTGACAAGATGAATTTGCTTAATAACTTTTTCATAAAGAGATTTTGTCAAAGCCCCGCTTTTGGGTGTCAACCCTCCCACGACTTTCGGAATGCGTGTAACATCATACTTCTTGTTACCGGGATCAATCCGTTCCGGCGAGAAAGAAAGAAAGAAATCTTTATCAAGCGCATGTCCCTTTTTCGTCAACTCCGGCAGAATCATTTCTTCAGTCGTTCCCGGATAAGTAGTACTTTCCAGAATAATGAGAGAGTCTTTTTTCATATATTTGGCAATCGTACGGACAGCGCTCAATATGTATGTGACGTCGGGTGTGTATTTGCGCTTCAGCGGCGTCGGCACACAGATAATCATGACATCCATATCCTGCAAAACCTGAAAATCAGTCGTGGCCTGCAGCCTCTTTTTATTAACCACAGACGCTAGTTCCTCTTTCGGAACATCGAGGATATAGGTAACTTTTTTCTGAATTTTTTCAACACGGTCCGTGTCTTTATCCACACCGAAAACACTGTAACCCGCTTTGGCAAATTTCACCGCCAACGGCAATCCGACATAACCCAAACCTATTACTGCAATCTTCGCCTTTTTATTATTAATCTTCTGCTTAAGTATTGACATTCTTATAAATCTCCCCGACCAATTCCGTAATATTCAAAACCGAATTGTTCAAGATGGTAGTCATGATATAAATTGCGACCGTCAAAAAGGATCGGCTGTCGCATGGCTGTCTTCATCTTTTTGAAATCTAATTTCTTAAACTCTTCCCACTCTGTAAGTAAAAGAACGGCGTCACACCCTTTAACAGCTTCATACGGATTTTTACAGTAAGTGACGCTTTTAAAAATTCTCTTCGCATTTTCCGTTGCTTCGGGATCATACGCCTTAATCTTGGCTCCTTCGGCCTGCAAAGCCTTAATAATATCAATTGACGGTGCTGAACGCATATCGTCTGTATCCGGCTTAAAAGCCAAACCCAATACACCGATGGTTTTATTTTTAACAATCCATAATTTGTCTTCAATCAAATGAAGAAAAGAAGATTTCTGTTCTTCATTAATATTACGCACCTCTCTTAGTAAACGAAAATCATAACCGCTCTTTTCGCTCAAACGGACGAATGCGTCGACATCCTTCGGAAAACAACTTCCTCCGTAACCGACACCGGCATTTAAAAACGCGCGGCCGATACGCTTGTCATATCCCATCCCCTCCGCAACCTTCAAAACATCCGCCCCGACCTTGTCACAAATTTGGGACAGCGCGTTGGCGAAAGAAATCTTTGTCGCCAGGAAAGAATTTGACGCGTGTTTGATTAACTCCGCGGAATTGATATTTGTCACCACCATTTTCGGTTTTAGCGGCTTATAAATTTCTCTTAAAATCTTTTCTGCTTTTTTCGATTCCACACCAATAACAACACGGTCTGGATTCATGAAATCACTGATCGCCGATCCTTCCCGCAAAAACTCCGGGTTGGAGGCCACATCAAACACAGGCTCTTTGCTTTTCTTTAATTTGGCCGGCAAATTGAGGCGGATTGTTCGCTCCACTTTCTTGCCGGTTTCGGCAGGAACAGTAGATTTTTCGATAACCAGCTTATAAGAATCCATGGTTAACGCAATTTCACGCGCCACATTTTCCACATAGGTTAAATCGGCATCCCCGTTTTTCTTGGAAGGTGTTCCTACAGCAATAAAAATAGCCGTTGCGTCTTTCGAAGCTTCTTTAATAGATGTCGAAAAATTGAGCCTTTTCTTCTTAATATTCTTCTTAATAAGATCCTCTAAGCCCGGTTCATAAATCGGGATGATAGCCTTTTTAAGCTTGGCGATTTTATCACGATCAATATCAACGCACGTAACATGATGTCCGATATCCGCTAAACATACACCCGTGACAAGTCCGACATACCCTGCCCCAACAATAGCAATATTCACAACTGACTCCTTTCATACTTAAAGCCTGAAACAATTAAAAGCAAAAACAGAAAAACTTTCCCCTTTTTGCTTGTTATAATTATCATAACTTGCTGCAGGGAAAGCTTTTATATAAAATCTTTATCCTGCTCTCAAAAAATTAATCGGAACCGCTGCGTTTACGGTTAAAGCTGGTTCCGGCATCAATACCGATTTCCGGGAAAGCCTTTAATCGGAACAACATCCAGATCTCGCTTCCTTCCCCTTTAGTATCATTAAAGTTTAGCTCCATTTCCCAGGAATGCAAGTCCCGTATAAGGGTATATTCCTGCTCCTTTAATTTGCCCTGATCCAGGTCAAAACGCTCATACGCACGGAACGCCCATTTGGGATTAATCATATACTGGAAGTCTGTCGTTAACAGATCATCAACATCCCGGTTAAAACGCTTACCAATGCCCAGTTTCCACTTGTCCTGACCATTGATATAGAGATCAAAGTTAAAGGTACTCAAATGGTCCCTAGTTGTATCATAAACGGAGTCAAAATACAAGGTTAACCAATCGACCGGACGGAAATCCGTATCCAACTCAACCTGACGAAAACCGGCATTACCCGGATCTTCTTTAAGGCCGAAATCACTGGATACAACCGATCGCATAAGCTCAACAGTTTGTCCATTTCGTTTTGTTTGTAATTTATTTTCCAACTGAAATGTTATTTTATGGCCGTTATCCAAGCCATCAATCGCATCAAACTGTCCGATTTCCGAAGCTCCCAGCGTTGGTTCACTCGTAAAACGATGATGAACGGAAGGCGTGATAATATGACGCAACCGATTAATATCTAATCCCCATTTTTGAATATGAATATCAAATGTCTTATAAAATTTTGTTTGAACTGAACCTCCAGCCGTAAACAAGCCACGAACCGAATTATAATTACCCTCATCAACGGTTTTACTGTAATACGTGTTGCGCCCGCCTACAAACGGTGTAAACTCAAAGATCGCGACTTTCATGGGATAAGATATTTCATTCACAGAATCCAGACGCATAGTGTTTAGACGAACTTCGGTTGGTGAAGGAAATTTCTTGGTAAGATTGGAATATGTTGTTTCACTTTTAAGATAGACACCTGTGTCATAAATTTCTTTATTCGGCACGTCAAAAGCGATTTCCGGAAGACGCTCGACCTTTGACTCAAAACGATTCACCCTGACATCAGAACGTAAACTGAGTGTCGCAAACGGCAGCGCATGCGTTGCCAAGAAAAACGTATCCGGATTGGAATCGTCATCATGCTCCCGTTCAAAATAATCTTTCAAGAATTGATTATCGCTGAGCAGATAATACTGCCCAATCATACTGGTTCTTGGATCAACATCCCATTTGTGCCGCCATTCTACCTTATACCGTTCATCCTCCACCGTCGGGGTTAAAGCATCTTCATACAAATGCCGCTCTCCAATATCGCGCTCATTCATATAATACGTTTTAACAATACCCTCTCCCCAGTCTTTGGAATTGTATTTCACATCAAATCCTGAAGCAAAATCTTTGCGTTCACGATAATCCAGATGCACACTTCCTTTGAGATTATCGCTGACGTAATAACGCCATTCAGATAATAAAAAGGCTCCCCAGTCTTTGTCATAACCGGGTGTAAAAATGACCCAGGGTTTTTTATCTTTAAGGCTTTGGGTAAGACGAGGCAAGTACATCACAGGAACAGAACCTAAATAAAGCTTTACCCCGCGGGCTACTAATTTATCTCCGGGATAAACATCAATTTTCTTGGAAGCCAAACGGTATTCCGGCTTATCCCAGTCACTGGTCGTTACATAACCGTCACGCATAACAATTGTGTTTTCGTCCACTTTTCCGACAGTATTGGCATAACCGTAATAAGGCTTTGCCATAATACGCGCGCCGTTAAAATCGCCGGTCATGGTCTCAAAGTCGAATGTGATACGGTCGCCGGTAATTTCTCCCTGATTAGAAACCAAACGGACATTTCCTCTGGCATGTGCGATATTTGTTTTTCGGGAAAAATCCACTTTATCGCAGTAAAGCAAGGTTCCGTTGCTTTTAACCAAAACATTTCCCGTAGCTGTGACGGTTTGCCCGTCAGCGGAGTATTCGACAATATCGCCATTTAATTCAACCTTACTGCCATTAGTCTGTGCATAGCTTTTGGCAGAAAATACCAGCACAACAGCTAATATCATAAAACCGATAAGGGTATTATTGCGATTAAACACGTTTTTCATTAACCAGCACCTGAGCTCCGATAATACCGGCATCATCCGCCAGCTTGGCCCGGACAATTTTAACTGTTTTAGATTGAACCGGCATGGCTCTTTGATGAATGACATCCATAATACTTTTCTTCATAAAAACAAGATTGTTGGAAACACCACCCCCGACGACAATCAAACTGGGGTTTAAAAGGTTAACAACACCGACCAGTCCGTTTCCGACACGCCCGCCAATGTCCTGCCAAAACTTCAACGCCTTTTTATTCCCGGATTTGGCCAAAAAGTGAACATCATGCGGCTGCATTTTCTTTTTAAAAAGTTTTGAAGCTTTTTGGGAAAGATATTTATTACCGACATACCGTTCGAAACACGCGATCCCGCCGCAGTTACAAGCCGGACCTTTTTCATTTAACGGGACATGACCTAGTTCGCCCGCTGCAAAACCTTCACCCCGATAAAGACGATTCTCCAAAACCAACCCGCTGCCAACTCCGGTACCAAGGGTCATACAGATCATATTTTTGGAACCTTTACCGGCACCGTATTTCCATTCCCCTAATGTGATCATGTTCACATCGTTTTCAATATACACAGGCAATTTCAGTTTATCGCGCAAAACCTTTTTTAAAGGAACATTTCGCCATCCAGGTATATTGGGGAGAACCGTAACAATACCTTTTTCCGTATTAATTAAACCGGGGAGGCCGATCCCGACACCTGTCACCTCGCTCTTTTTAAAACCATTCACCGCGATCAAATCATTGATCGCCGCCACAAGAGCTTTGGTCAATTTCGTTTTACTCTGGATAAAATCCTTTGTAACCAAACGACTTCGGGCAATAATTTTTCCGGAACGGTTAACCAGACCTAACTTAACATTAGTCCCGCCAACATCGACACCGACTGTAATTTTCTTCATTGTTTAAACTTCTATTTGGAATGATATAAAGGTT
>JAGQKQ010000045.1 GCA_020430005.1 Candidatus Omnitrophota bacterium | reverse complement strand
GGGGTTCGATACCACATTGTCCGTGGAACATTGGATACGGCCGGTGTTGCGAAAAGAAAGAAATCCCGTTCTAAATACGGAGCCAAGAAAGAAGCTAAAAGTTAATGAGAAGACGTAGAGCAGAAAAAAGAGAACCCATTGCGGATCCAAAATATAGCAGTAAGCTTGTTACAAAATTTGTGAACGTGCTTATGGTTGAAGGAAAGAAAAGTGTTGCCGAAAAGATTGTTTATGGATCTTTCGATATCCTTTCTGAAAAAACCCAAGAACCAAATGCCGTTAAAGTTTTCAATAAGGCGATTGATAATGTCCGTCCAAAGCTGGAAGTTAAGGCCAGACGCGTCGGGGGAGCCACTTACCAGGTTCCTATAGAAGTTCCTATCAACCGCAGCAATGCTTTGGCGATGCGCTGGATTAGAGATTTTGCCCGTAAGAAAAAAGGGCGCTCTATGAAACAAAAATTAGCAGACGAACTTCTCTCAGCTTATAAAGGAGAGGGCGCAGCCGTGAAAAAGCGTGACGATACGCATAAGATGGCTGAATCTAACAAGGCCTTTTCCCATCTTCGGTGGTAATCAAGATATATATTTTAGAGAAAGAACATTAAAATGGCAGACAATGTACCATTAAAAGATTATAGAAATTTCGGAATCATCGCTCATATTGACGCGGGTAAAACAACAACGACAGAGCGTGTGTTGTTCTATACCGGTGTTATTCATAAAATGGGAACGGTTGATGAAGGTAACGCTACAATGGACTGGATGGCCCAGGAGCAAGAGCGTGGAATTACCATCACATCAGCGAATACAACATGTGCCTGGAAGGGGAAAAAACTTAATATTATTGATACCCCAGGTCACGTTGATTTTACGATTGAAGTTGAGAGATCTTTGAAAGTTTTGGATGGTGCGGTCGTTGTTCTTTGCGCGACTAGCGGGGTTCAGTCACAAACAGAAACGGTTTGGCGTCAAGCTGACCGCTATAAAGTTCCGCGTATCGCGTTTATCAATAAATTAGACCGTTTGGGAGCCAGTTTCGAGCGTGTTCTTGGTGAAATTAGAGAGCGACTAGGAGCTAATGCGGTGGCGATGCAGTTACCTGATGGAACGGAAGATAAATTCGGCGGATTATTTAATCTTATTACACGCAAATATCATATTTATAAAAACGATACGGGTGATGATATTGAAGTTACCGATGTTCCGGCTGAATGGAAAGATAAAGTTGAAGAAGCCCGTCATGAAATGATCGAACGATTGGCTGATGCGGATGACGTTATTGCCGAAAAGTTTCTTGAAGATAAAGAAATCACGGAAACTGAAATTCATGCGGCTGTAAGACGGGCCGTTTGTGCGGATAAAATTTTACCGGTTTATACCGGAACGGCTTTAAGAAATAAAGGGGTACAGCTTCTTTTAGATGCGGTCGTTGAATATTTACCTTCTCCATTAGATGTTCCACCTGTTAAAGGAACGGATCCTAATGACGAAGAAAAGGTTATGGAGCGTAAAGCTGATCCGAAAGAACCATTAAGTGGATTGGTTTTCAAAGTAGCGACTGATCCCTATGTTGGAAAGCTTTTTTATACGCGTATTTATTCAGGAACTTTGGTTTCAGGATCGACGGTTTTAAACTCTTCAGAAGGAAAAAAAGAGCGAATCGCCAAGATTGTGGTTATGCATTCCAATAAGCAGGAGATTGTTCAAAAGGCCTCTGCCGGTGAAATTGTAGCCTTGGTCGGATTAAAAGATACGCGTTCCGGAAATACGATTTGTGATGAAAAGGACAAAATTCTTCTTGAGAATATGAAGATTCCTGAGCCTGTTGTATCGATGTCCATTGAACCGAAAACAAAGGCGGATGCGGACAAGCTTGGTTTGACATTACGTAAATTTTTAGATGAAGATCCTTCGCTTCGAGTTGATTATGATCCAGAAACGGCGCAGACGATTATTTCCGGTATGGGTGAGTTGCACTTAGAAATCATCGTCGATCGTATGAAAAGAGAATTTAATTTAGAAGCCGATGTGGGCCGTCCGGAAGTTGCTTACAAAGAAACGATCACGCAGCCTGTTAAAAATGTGGAAGGGAAATTTATTTCACAGACAGGTGGTCGAGGGCAATATGGACACGTTGTGGTCAACGTTGAGCCTTCAGAGAAAAAAGGATCCGGTGTTGAGTTTGTCAACGAAATTAAAGGTGGAGCGATCCCAAGAGAATTTATTAAGCCGGTTGAAAAAGGTTTTCGTGAGGGTGCTTTAAACGGTGTTATAGCCGGTTATCCTGTAACAGATATCAAGATTACGCTTTTTGATGGATCTTATCACGATGTTGACTCGAGCGAGTTGGCTTTCCAAATGGCTGCAAAAGCGGCCTTAAAGGAGGCCTTACAAAAAGGAAAACCGGTATTGTTAGAGCCAGTTATGGACGTAGAATTAGTATCGCCTGATGAATTTATGGGTGCTGTTATGGGGGATATTAACACCCGTCGGGCTCAGATCGTTAATACAGGTGTTATTGGAAGCTTAAAAACAACGCGATGTAATGTCCCGTTAGCGGAGATGTTTAATTATGTTAACGCGATTCGTTCGCTATCTCAGGGAAGGGCTTCTTTTACGATGGAGCCTTCCTATTACGATACAGTACCTCAGTATGTAACCGATAAAATTGTCGGCTCTCGTGAGGATAAAAAGAAAGAAAAATAATAGACGAAGTATTTAAATATTCAAAGGGAGGAATAAGAAAATGGCTAAGGAAAAATTCGTACGTAACAAACCGCATTTGAATATCGGGACCATCGGTCACGTTGACCACGGTAAGACAACGCTGAGTGCGGCGATTACGACAATTTTGGCAAAAACAGGTGGTGCGGTTGCAAAAGGGTACGACCAAATCGATAACGCTCCGGAAGAAAGAGAGCGTGGGGTTACGATTAATATTTCCCACCTTGAGTATGAAACAGAAAAACGTCACTATGCGCACATTGACTGTCCTGGTCACGCGGACTTTATTAAAAATATGATTACAGGTGCTGCACAGATGGATGGAGCAATCCTTTGCGTATCAGCTGCTGACGGGGCCATGCCTCAAACAAAAGAGCACATTCTTTTGGCACGTCAGGTAAACGTTCCTTCTATCGTTGTTTTCATGAATAAATGTGACCAAGTTGAAGACGCTGAGCTTCTAGATCTTGTTGAACTAGAGTTGCGTGAACTTCTAAACAAATACGAATATGATGGTGACAATACGCCGATTATCCGTGGAAGCGCTCTTCAAGCTTTGGAAAATCCGGATGATGATGAAAAAACAAAAGCGATTCTTGAATTAATGCAAGCGGTTGACGATTTTATCCCGGAACCGGCTCGCGAACTTGATAAACCATTCTTGATGGCTGTTGAAGACGTTTTCTCGATCTCAGGTCGTGGAACAGTTGCGACAGGTCGTATCGAGCGTGGTGTTGTTAAAGTTGGTGAAGAAGTTGAAATTGTCGGTATGAAAAAAGATATCGGAAAAACAGTTATTACTGGTGTTGAAATGTTCCGTAAAGAATTGGATCAAGGACAAGCTGGTGATAACGTTGGTCTTCTTCTACGTGGTGTGGATAAAGAAGGAATTGAGCGTGGTCAAGTTATGGCTAAGCCGGGTTCTATTACACCTCACACGAAGTTTAAAGCTAAAGCGTATATCCTGACAAAAGAAGAAGGCGGACGCCATACACCGTTCTTCAAAGGATATCGTCCACAGTTTTATTTCAGAACAACAGACGTAACTGGTGCTGCCCATTTACCAGATGGTGTTGAAATGTGCATGCCTGGTGACAACGTTGAATTAACAGTTGAATTAATCGTACCAATCGCTATGGAAAACGAATTACGTTTTGCGATTCGTGAAGGTGGAAAAACAGTTGGTGCGGGTGTTATTACAGAGGTTATTGAGTAAGTTAACAAGCAACCCCTTCAGTGTGGAACACGCTGGAGGGGTTCATTAACGATGCGAAAGTTATAATGCAAAAGATACGAATAAAATTAAAAGCTTTTGATCACCGGTTAATCGACCAGTCTGCTCAAGAAATCGTTGACACGGCCATTCGTACAGGAGCCAAAATATCGGGCCCGGTACCATTGCCGACAAAGAAAGAGCTTTATACAGTCTTAAGATCACCCGTGATTGATAAAAAATCTCGTGAACAGTTTAGTGTTGCGACCCATAAACGCCTGATTGATTTATTAGAGCCGACAGCAAAAACAGTAGAAGCCTTAAGAAAACTGAATTTGCCGGCGGGTGTTGATGTGGAAATTAAGCAATAGAAAATTGTGCAGGTAAAAAATGTCTGAAGAAAAGAAAGAAGAACAAACAGAAGAAAAAGCCCAAGCTCAAGAAGCCGCTCCTGCTGCAGATGTGAAGAAGGAAGAGGCTCAAGCTCCGGTTGAAGAAGCTGCTAAGGCTGACACAGAAGAGGCTGTTTCTGAAGAAACAGTTGCAGAAGAAAAGGCGCCTGAAGAGCAACCGATCGAAGAAACAAAAATTGAGCCAAGTGACCACACTATTCGTGGAATGTTGGGCCGTAAACTCGGGATGACGCAGATTTTCGATAAAGAAGGAAACGTTTTTCCTGTAACAGTCGTAGAAATAGGGCCGTGTACGGTTTTGGAACTTAAAGAATCACCGATGAAAGTTAAATTGGGGTTTGATCCGATTAAAGATCATCGCCTGACAAAGCCTCAGCTTGGATTTTTTAAGAAAGCCGGTGTTGCACCAATGCGCACGGTTAAAGAGTTTACTTCGACAAATAATAGTATTTATAAAGTAGGTATGGAATTAAAAGCCGACTTTTTTAGGCCTGGTGATTATGTTGATGTCAGTGGAACATCTATCGGTAAGGGTTTCCAGGGTGGTATGAAACGTCATGGCTGGAGTGGAGGGCCTGCGGCTCACGGATCTATGCATCATCGCCGTGTTGGTTCTGTCGGGGCTTGTGCGACACCATCTAAGATCGTTAGAGGACGCCCAATGCCGGGACAAATGGGAAATGAACGTGTGACGACACAAGGGTTACGTGTCATGGATGTTGATGTTGAAAAAAATCTTTTGCTTATAAAAGGATCTGTTCCTGGACATTCTAATGGAACTATTGTTATCCAACGGTCACTGAAGAAGGCTTACAAATCGTTTGATGAAAAGAAACCGGTTGTTAAGCATAAGGTTAACCCGATGAAGCAAAGTAAAGCGAAAGCCGGTGCCACCAAAAAAAGTGGCGGAAAGAAAGGTAAATAAAAGTGTCAAAGTTGGCAGTTTTAGATAATAAAGGAAAAGAAACCGCAAGTATTAACCTACCGGAAAATGTTTTCGGAAAACATGTTAATACGGCTGTTATCTATCAAGCGGTTTTAAAATACCGAGCCTCATCCCGACAAGGAACAGTATCGACGAAAGAACGTGCAGATGTTTCCGGTGGAGGTAAAAAACCATATCGCCAAAAGGGAACGGGACGGGCGCGTGCCGGATCCACACGTTCTCCTTTATGGGTTGGTGGGGGAACTACATTTGGTCCTCATCCGAGAGATTTTGGTTATGATTTGCCCAAAAAGATTAAGAAATCGGCTTTAAAAGAAGCACTAAACGCCAAATACCAAAGTCAAGATTTGGTTTGTGTTGCCGATATTAAAGACGCTTTAACAAAAACAAAAGAATTTGCACAAATTCTTAAAGCTCTGAGCCTGGACGGAGGAAAAGTTCTGGCGGCTTTAGATGGTAGTAACGAAAGCATTAATCGAGTTACGAAAAATATTCCATTCTTTAATGTGGTTCGTGCGGATGATGTTAACGCCTATGATGTTTTAAGCCATAAAAAAGTTTTGCTTACAAAAACAGCTTTAGAGAAAATTTTGGAAAGAATTCAAAAATGATTACTTGTTACGATATTATCAAAACATTAGTGCGCACAGAAAAGAGCGCTTCACTGGAACCCGAAAGAAAATATTGCTTTCGCGTTTCTCCAAAGGCCAACAAAATTGAAGTTAAAAAGGCTGTGGGTGAAATTTATAAGGTCAAAGTGGAGTCTGTTAATACATATATTGTGCGTGGAAAATTAAAAAGAGTCCGTCGTGAGCAGGGAAGCACAACGCCATGGAAAAAGGCCGTTGTCACTCTGAAAGAAGGACACAAGATTGAGGTTACATAACAGTGGGTGTAAAACGATTTAAACCAACAACAAATGGATTACGACACGCGATTCTTTCAGACTTTTCTGAAATTACAAAATCAACGCCGGAAAAATCTCTTTTACGGCCTTTGAAAAAAACAGGCGGTCGAAATAATAAGGGTCGTATTACTTGTCGATACCGCGGTGGTGGGCATAAAAGAATGTATCGCGTTATTGATTTTAAGAGAGGCCGTATTAATGATCCGGCTGAAGTTTTAGCTATTGAATATGATCCGAATCGTACATGCCGTATCGCCTTAATTCAGTACGGCGACGGTGAAAAAGCTTATATTCTTGCGCCATTAGAAATCGTGATCGGCGGAAAGATTAATAGTACATATGACCAAAATATTGGTTTTCAAGCAGGTAACTGTATGCCGCTCAGTTTAATTCCATTAGGATCGGCAGTTCATAATGTGGAACTTAAAGCTGGTAAAGGTGGACAAATTGCCCGCTCTGCCGGAACATCTGCTCAATTGATGGCCAAAGAAGGTGATTTTGCCTTCTTAAGAATGCCATCCAGCGAGGTGCGGAAAGTTCGTATCAATTGCCGAGCGACAATCGGTCAACTTGGTAATGTTGAGCATGAAACACAATCTCTAGGAAAGGCCGGGCGAACACGCTGGTTAGGCCGTCGAGGTGGTGTCCGCGGGGTTGTTATGAATCCGGTTGATCACCCTCATGGTGGTGGTGAAGGAAAAGCTCCACAGGGAAATCCACATCCGGTAACGCCTTGGGGTAAGCCGACAAAAGGATATAAAACAAGAACATTGAAGAAATATTCTAATCAGGATATCGTTCGAAGAAGAAAGACCGGAAAAGGTCGAAAAAGAAGGTAAAATTTATGCCACGTTCAATTAAAAAAGGTCCGTTTATTGAAGCTTCATTGCTCAGAAAAATTGAGAAAATGACCGGTAGCGGACAAAAGCAACCGATTAAAACATGGTCACGGCGTTCAACAATTCTTCCGGAATTTGTCGGATACACAATTTCTGTACATGATGGAAGAAAACATGTTCCACTATTTATTACGGAAAACATGGTTGGCTATAAATTCGGAGATTTCGCGCCGACAAGAACATTTAAAAAGCACGGTGGGGTAAAAGCCAAGAAAGTGCCACAAAAAACATAAGCGATAGAGTGAGATAACAATGATTGCAAAAGCCAGTGTAAAATATGTTAGAGTTTCACCGACGAAAGTTCGTCCGGTGATCGATATGATCCGAGGAAAAGATGTCCGTTCCTCACAGGCAATGTTGACCGTTATTAATAAGGGGTCAACAAAAATGGTCAGTAAGGTCCTAAAGTCAGCGGTGAGTAATGCTAAACAAAAGGGGCTAACAGAGGATCAGTTGTATGTTTCCAAAATTTACGCGGACCAAGGGGCTGTTTGGAAGCGTTGGCGTGCCGCTTCATTTGGTCGTGCGACAGGAGTTTTAAAGAAAACGACACATTTAACGATTGAATTGGATTTAATCACAAAATAAAGGAGTTTATTTCTCGTGGGTCAAAAAGTTAATCCTATAGCTTTAAGAATCGGATACATTGAAGATTGGCGCAGCAACTGGTACGCGGATAAAACTGAATTCAGTAAAAATGTTATTGAAGACTATAAAATCCGTGAGTTCATTAAAAAGCGTTTTGTTCAGGCGGCTGTTGCTAAAGTTGAAATTGACCGTCTAGCTGATAAAACAAAAATCGTTATTCATACCGCCAGACCTGGCGTTATTATTGGTCGTCGCGGGGCGGATATTGACAAACTTAAAGCAGAATTAGGAAAATTATCCGAACGGGAAATTCAAATTGATCCTCGTGAGATTAAAAATCCTTCAATTGAAGCACAACTGATTGCCCAGAATGTTGCCTTTCAATTAGAAAAACGTGTCGCTTTTAGACGTGCTATGAAACGGTCTATGGATCAGGCGATGTCAGCTGGAGCCAAAGGTATCAAAGTTACATGTTCCGGACGTTTAAACGGTGTGGAAATGGCACGTACGGAAACATATAAAGAAGGAAAGTTGCCTTTACAGACATTTCGCGCGAAAGTTGATTATGGTTTTGCGGAAGCCCTGACAACCTATGGAATTCTAGGCATCAAAGTATGGGTTAATAAAGGTGAAGTGATTAAAGAAAAGAAACGGCAAGATTCAACGAAGAAAACGGAGAAGAAATAAAATGCTTTTAATGCCGAGAAAAGTTAAATATAGAAAGTCGCAAAAGCGCAAAAATCGTGGTATTGCGACAACCGGTGATAAATTACATTTCGGCGAATTCGGACTGAAGGCTTTAGAAAACGGTTTGGTTAGAGGGAATCATATGGAAGCTTGCCGTGTTGTTGTCGCCCGTAAAATGAAGGGTGCTGGAAAGCTTTGGATTAACATCTTTCCTTGCAAGCCTGTGACAAAGAAACCTGCTGAAACACGTATGGGTAAAGGAAAAGGGGATCTGTCTCATTGGGTTGCTCCTGTTAAAAGAGGAAGAGTGCTTTTCGAAATCAGCGGTGTTCCGGAAGATTTTGCCAAGAATGTATTAAGATTGGTTTCTTTTAAATTGCCGGTCAAAACGAAATTTGTTTCTCGAGGGGAATAAGATGAAAGTCAAAGAATTAAGAGATTTGAGTTCAGAAGATTTGGCGAAAAAGGAAAAAGTTTTTAAAAAAGACCTTTTTGATTTATATTATCAGCGTCAAATGGGAGCGGTCGAAAAGCCTTCCCGTTTCCGTCAAATTAAAAGAGATATTGCCAGAATTCAGACGATATTAAAAGAAAGAGAATTAAATAATGAGTGAGCCAAAAGTGAAAACGAAACGTAAGCTTTTACAGGGAACTGTAGTGAGCGACAAGATGGACAAAACACGTGTTGTCCAAATTAAATGGGCGTCTAAACACGATAAGTATCAGAAAATTGTTCGCCGCGCTTCCAAATTTAAGGCTCATGATGAAAAGAATCAGACAAAAGCCGGTGATGTAGTAGTTATTATGGAAACACGACCGCTTTCGAAAGATAAACGTTGGACTATCAAAAAAATTATTCAGTCAGCGCAGGGGTAATTATGATTTATATGAAAACAGTTTTAGATGTTGCCGATAATACAGGAGCCCGTAAAGCCTCTATGATTGGTGTTTTAAACGCCAAAGGAAGACGTTGCGCGCATATCGGTGATATTATCCGAGTTAATATTAAAGAGTCTTCTCCGGAAGCGGCTATAAAAAAAGGTGAGAAGGCCAAAGGCATTATTGTCCGGACAAAAACACCGATCCGCCGGTCAGACGGAACATATGTAAAATTTGATACAAATGCCATTGTTATTATTGATGATGCGGGAAATCCAAAAGGAACACGTGTATTTGGTCCGGTTGCCCGTGAGCTCAGAAATATGGAATATATGAAGATTGTATCATTAGCCCCTGAGGTGGTATAAAATGTCACGTATTAAAAAAGATGATCAAGTTATTGTAATTGCGGGAAAAGATAAAGGAAAAACAGGTAGAGTTCTAAAAGTCTTTCCTGCCAAAGAACGCGCTGTTGTTGAGCATATTAATGTAATCAAAAAAGCGCAGAGACCAACACAAGAAAACCAGCAAGGCGGTTTTATTGAAATTGAGGCACCAATTCATATTTCAAATATCATGTTGGTCGATAAAAAGACAAATAAACCAACGCGCGTTGGCGTTAAGGTCTTAAAAGATAAATCTAAAGTTAGAGTAAGTCGAAAAAGTGGAGAGGTAATTTAAAGTGGTACCGCGACTACAAGAAAAATTTCAAAAAGAGATCATTGGCCAAATGGCAGATAAATTTTCTGTTAAAAACAGAATGTCTCTTCCAAGATTGGAAAAGATTGTTATTAACATGGGTGTTGGTCAGGCTATCAGTGATATTAAAATTTTAGAGAGCGCCCAAGCCGATTTGGCGACGATTACAGGACAAAAGCCGATTATTACAAAATCCCGTAAAGCGATTTCAAATTTTAAATTACGCGAGAATATACCAATCGGATGTAAAGTTACATTACGTCGGGCAAAGATGTATGAATTTCTTGATCGTCTGGTTAATATTTGTCTGCCGCGTATTCGTGACTTCAACGGTGTTTCCAGAAAGGCTTTTGATAAACAGGGAAATTACACGCTGGGAATAGCTGACCAGTCTATTTTTCCTGAGATTGATACCGGAAAGATTAAATATACACAGGGGATGGATATCACATTTGTTTTTAATAACGGTACGCGTGAGCAGACCTTTGAACTTTTAAGTTTATTGGGAATGCCGTTTAGAAAGAAATAATAAGAGGACAATTCTATGGCGAAAAAAAGCTGGATGGAAAGAGAAAAGAAAAAAGCGAAGGCTATAGCTAAATATGCTGAACTTCGTAAGCAATTGAAAGAAGCTAAAGATTACGAAAAATTAAGTCAATTGCCGAGGAATGCGAGTCCCGTACGCAAAACAAATCGATGCCCGATTTCAGGTCGTCGTCATGGTTTTTTAAGAAGATTTGGTGTTTCCCGTATTACATTTCGTGAATTAGCCTGGAAAGGGGAAATTCCCGGCGTTAAAAAGGCAAGCTGGTAAAAAGAGGTAGATATGTCATTAAATGATCCAATAAGTAATTTATTAACGATTATCCGAAACGGTATTCAAGTTCAGAAAGAAACAGTTGATATTCCGGCATCAAAGCTCATCGGACAAATTCTTGAGATTTTTAAAGGGGACGGATATATCGAAGATTTTCGTTTATTGCAGGATTCAACGCAAGGAACATATAAAGTT